>JAFVAS010000119.1 GCA_017480395.1 Oscillospiraceae bacterium
CGGGACAGACCGCAGTCACTAAAACCGATGACAGTATAGCACCCCGCGGGGTGTGCTGTCAAATGCAAAGGAGATTTACATGGATAATAACATCATCATCATCAAGATCCAGGACGAGCTGTACTGCATAGCCTGCGTGCTCGCAGCCCTATCCGAATATCCCCATGACGCCCAGATGGCTCAGGCTATCGGGTATATAGGCGACCGCATTGACCGTTGTGCAGACCAACTGCTGAATGCACTCCGGGAGGCGCATCATGAGTGACGCCATCTTTGCCGCCCTGATCGTCGCCGGAGGCTCGCTCCTTGCCGCCGCTGTGCTGGCCCTGCCGGTGCTGCTGGTGTGGCTGTGAGGGAGGTATGACCGTGGCAAGGAAAATACTTGTGTTAGTCAAACAGCCCGGCAAAGCCCCGCATCACGTCTGGCTGAGCAATCGTCTGGAATCGCTGCAGGGCTATGTCGGAGGTTATATTGAGACCGTGACACTGGCTACTGATCTGGTGGTCATATGCAACGAGGAGGGCCGATTGTTGAAGGGCATGAAACCAAACTGCACGATCTGCGGTGTAAATTTTGTAGGCCCCATCATCATGGCCGGAATCTACGGTGATGAGTTTGCTGACCTGCCACTTGAGTGGGATGAGATGAAACGCCTGTTTCCGGAGCTGTGGGAGGCCACCGTATGAATGACTATATAACAATACGTGACATCGCCAACGTGACCCCCACCATTACCAAAATCAACGTGATTGCGAGGGCTGACAGCACCCGGTATCTGCATCAGTGGCTAATTGGGGACTATCCAGAAAATTTGCCGAGAAAACTGTTCTGGGACGAACACACAGGTAAACTATCCGTAATCAGAACAAACATCAACGTACACCATGAGCCGACACGTTATGGCCCTGAAATGGGCTGGGCCTTAAAGGAATCGGCAATCCATTCCGCGCTGCTTAATGCACCAATCACCCATCTCTCGATGAATTGCGCTGACGGAATCACATATGAACTGAGCATCGACATCACGTTAACCGAGCTGGAGGTGGAGATGATCCGTGCCGAGTTTGATGCGGAGGCCACCACATGACCCGCCCCGTCGTCTACATCGCCGGGCCAATCACCGGCTGGGCCAACTACCGGGAGCGGTTTGCCGGGGTGGCCCGGGATCTGGAGGATCTCAACTATACCCCGCTCAACCCCGCGGTGCTGCCCGAGGGCATGACCCCGGCCCAGTACATGCGCATCTGCATGGCCATGCTGGACAGCGCCGACGCCGTGGTGGCCCTCCCCGGCTGGCAGGAATCCAAAGGGGCCAGCATTGAAGTCAATCTGGCCAACTACACCGCGACGCCGGTGATTATGTACCCCGCCCATGAGGTGCCGGTGTGCCGTCAGTTGGCCCTGGGCATCGCGCTTGACGCGGCAATCCAAAACAAGAAAAGGAGAATGTAAGCCATGACCATCACCGTAACGTTTGAATCCCTGGAGGAATTCCAGCAGCACCTGCACCTGTCCACTCCCGCCCCAGCCCCTGCTCCGATGCCAGCCCCTGCTCCGATGCCCACCCCGGCCCCTGCGCCGGTTACTCCGGCTCCGACTCCGGTTGTACCGACGACCGCCGCCCCGTCCATCACCCTAGCTCAGGTGGCCAAGGCCGGCGCCGATCTGCTGGCGGCCAACCCCGCCGCCAGGGCCCAGCTTCAGGGGCTGCTCCAGCAGTTTAACGTCCCTGCAGTGCAGTCGCTGGCTCCGGATCAGGTCGGCCCCTTCGCCACGGCGCTGAGAGGATTGGGGGCGCAGATCTGATGCCGACCCCCGAACAGCACGCGCTGCTCTCCGCCAGCAGCTCCCACCGCTGGATCAACTGCCCGCCCTCGGTGCGGCTGAGCGAGGATATCCCGGACAAGACCAGTGAGTATGCCGAGGCGGGCCGAGTGGCCCACGCGATTGCAGAGCTGAAGGCGCGGCGCTACTTTCTGGAGCCTATGTCCGCCCGAACCTATAATGCCCGGCTGAAGAAGCTGCGGGCAGATCCCCACTACGACAAGGGCATGGACGCCAGCACCGACGCCTATCTGGAATATCTGCAGAGCCTGGCCATGTCCTTCGGCGAAACCGCGCCGAGTGTGGCGCTGGAGATCCGAGTGGAGTATGACGACATCGCCCCCGACGGCTTCGGCACCTCCGACTGCATTATGGTCACCCCGGACACGCTGTGCGTTATCGACTACAAGAACGGGGCCGGGGTGCCAGTGGAGGCGGAAAACAACAGCCAGATGATGCTCTATGCCTGGGGCGCTCTGAGGCTCTATGGCCCCATCTATGGCGGCAGCATCCAGACCGTGCGCATGGCCATCGTCCAGCCCAACGCCGGAGGCGTGAAGGAATGGAGCCTCAGTGTGGTTAATTTGTACCGTTGGGCGGAAGAGGTGGCCAAGCCGGCGGCAAAGCTGGCTTATTCCGGCGCGGGCGATGCCAAGCCCGGCGACTGGTGCCGGTTCTGCCCGGCCAAGGCGCAGTGCTCTGCCCGAGCCGCCGCCATGCTCGCCCTCGATGATCAATACCACATGGGGCTCCCAGCAGGCATGCCCGGAGCTGATCACCGCACCCCTTATCTGCTCACAGATGCTGAGGTGGGCGAATGCCTGGAGGCCGCCGCCTACCTGGAAGCCTGGGTGAAAGATCTGAAGGACTACGCCCTGACCACCATCCTCCATGGCGGTGAGATCGCCGGCTATAAGGTGGTTGAGGGGCGGGGCTCACGGGATTGGGCCGATCTGGACAACGCCTTCCGGATTCTGTCTCAGCAGCGCGGGGTCGCCGAGGCCCTTCTTTGGGAGCGCAAGCCGGTCTCCGTCGCTGGACTGGAGAAGGCGCTGGGCAAGAAGATCTTCGCCCAGACCGCCGGCGACCTGGTGGAAAAGAAGCCCGGCAAGCCCGCACTGGTCCCAGAGAGTGACAAGCGCCCGCCCTACAACGCCGCAGCAATCGCATTTACGGAGGTAACTCCGAATGGATGAGATCGAGATCCGCTCCGGGACATTTTGTGCGCACATAGACCTGAGCAAGCTGCATCTGATCCCGCAGAGAAACCTGGAGCGCCTGGTAAAGATAGCTCGTGCCGAACCGGAAAACGAGTTTGCACTGAGGGTTCTAGACTTGTGGAGCCAAGCCTGCCTAGAGACTGCCAATAGCGAGCTAAAGGCCGCTGAACAGGATTACAGCACCAATTACAAAGAGGTAAACCCCCGTTCCCGCACCAAGGCGGCACGCGCCATTCTTGCGGAAAACAAAAGGCTGCGTTCCCGGGTGCAGGAGTGCCGAGTCAGGCTTCGCCAAGCCCAAAAACTATTCGCCCTTTTATGCAATCAAACATCAGCAAAGGAGTAATTCATTATGGCCATCACCATCAATAACGTCCGTTTTTCCTACTGCAACCTGTTCCAGCCCAAGCCCCCGATCAACAACCCTACCGGGGATCCCAAGTACAGCACCACCATTCTGGTGCCCAAGTCCAACACCCAGGCAAAGGCCGCCATCGATGCCGCCATTGCCCAGGCCATTGAGGCGGGCGTAGCCAGCAAGTGGAACGGCGTCCGGCCCCCTCAGCCCGCCATCTGTGTCCACGACGGCGACGGCCCCCGCCCCAGCGACGGCGCGTCTTATGGAGAGGAGTGCCGGGGCTGCTGGGTGCTCACCGCCTCCAGCAAGGACAAGCCCTTTGTGGTGGACGCCCAGGTGCAGAGCATCATCGATCCCACCCAGGTCTATTCCGGCATGTGGGGCAATGTCAATGTCAGCTTCTACGCATACAATCAGGCCGGCAAAAAGGGCATCGGGTGCGGCCTGAACGGCGTCCAGAAGACCCAGGACGGCGAGCCGCTGAGCGGCCGCGTGACCGCCCAGGACGCCTTCCAGCCCGTGGCACAGACGGCCACGCCCGCCTATACCCCCGCTGTATCCGGCTGGGGCAACGTGGATCCCATTACCGGCCAGCCTCTGTAATCTATGCGCCACCTCTACATCGATCTGGAGACGTACAGCGATGTGGATCTGACCAAGGCCGGGCTCTACAAATATGCGCAGAGCCCGGCCTTCGAGATTCTGCTGTTTTCGTACAGTCTCGATGGTGGGCCGGTGCAGACCATCGATCTGGCGGGCGGGGAAAAGATCCCTGCTGATCTGGGGCTGCTGTTGTTCCACCCGGATACCGTCCTGCACGCCTTCAACGCCGCCTTCGAGTGGTACTGCATCTCCCGATACTGGAGTCTGGACGAGAAAACCGCCGTCTGGTGGCTGCGTCAGTGGCGCTGCACCATGCTGCACGCCCTCTACTGCGGCTATCCTGGCAGCCTGGCCGCCGCGGGCAAGGCGTTGGGACTGGAGGACGACAAGCAGAAGCTCAGCACCGGCAAGGCCCTGATCCGCTACTTCGGCGTCCCCTGCTCTCCCACCAAGACCAACGGAGGCCGCACCCGCAACCTCCCCCATCACGATCCCTCCAAATGGGCGCTGTTCAGAGAATACAACGCCCAGGACGTGGTGGCGGAGATGGAGATCGGGCGCAGGCTGGCCGCCTTCCCCGTCCCGGACGAGGTACAGGCCCAATGGGTCACCGATCAGATCATCAATCTGCGCGGCGTGGCTGTGGACGCCGAGCTGGTGGCCGGGGCTCTGGCGCTGGATCAGGCCACCCGGGATGCCTGTCTGACCGAGGCTGTGGCGCTGACTGGACTGGACAACCCCAACAGCGTCGCCCAGCTCACAAAATGGCTCCAGCAGGAGACCGGCACAGAGATCAACGACCTTAAAAAGTCCACTGTCTCAGATCTGCTTTCCGGAGATCTCCCAGAAGGCGCCGCCCGACGGATGTTGGAACTGCGTCGGGAGCTGGGCAAGACCAGCACCAAAAAGTATGCGGCGTTGGAAACCGCCGTCTGTGCCGATGGCCGGGTGCGCGGACTGCTCCAATACTACGGAGCCAACCGCACCGGCCGCTGGGCAGGGCGGATCGTCCAGCCCCAGAACCTGCCCCGCACTTATATCGACGGGGATCTGCTGCCCCTGGCCCGGGAACTGGTCAAGCGCCAGGATGCCGACGGCCTGCGGCTGATCTTCGGCAGCATCCCCGACACCCTATCCCAGCTCATCCGCACGGCCTTGACCGCCTCCCCAGGACATACGCTGGTGGACGCCGATTTCTCCGCCATCGAGGCCCGGGTGATTGCCTGGCTGGCGGGTGAAGAGTGGACATTGGAGGTCTTCCGCACCCATGGCCGGATCTATGAGGCCACCGCCGCCCAGATGTTCAACATCCCCATCGAGCGCATTAAAAAGGGCAATCCCGAGTACAGCTACCGCCAGCGGGGCAAGGTGGCCACGCTGGCCCTGGGTTATCAGGGCGGAGTACCCGCTATGCGCCAGATGGACACCTCCAAAGCGCTGGCTGATCTCCCGGATGAGGAGATTATGGAGATGGTTCAGCTCTGGCGGCGGGCCAACCCCCATATCGTCCAGCTTTGGTATACCGTGGAGGCCGCCGCCAAGGAGGCCCTGGAGAGCGGACGGAGCATCCCGCTCCGGGGCGGATCCATCGTCATTGCCCGGGAGGCCGACAACAACAACGACTTTCTGACTATCCGGCTGCCCAGCGGCCGCAAGCTCTACTACATCCGCCCTCATATGGGCGTCAACCGATTTGGCCATCCCTCCCTATGCTACTGGGGCGTGGATCAGAAGACCAAGCGCTGGGGCGTGCTGGAGACCTACGGCGGCAAGCTGGTGGAGAATATCACCCAGGCCGTAGCCAGGGACTGCCTGGCCGAGGCTATTGAGCGGCTGGAGGCCGCCGGCTATCCGGTGGTGTTCCACATCCACGACGAGGTGGTGATCGACGCTGCGCCCAGCCATGACCGGCTGGAGGACGTGGTGCGCATCATGAGCCAGCCGCCCGCCTGGGCCGATGGACTCCCCCTCAATGCTGACGGATGGGTGAACCCGTTCTTTAAGAAGGACTGATCGAAATGATAAACGACCGACAAATCACCATCTCCGTAGGAGCCAGCCGCAAGGCCACCAACTGGCAGCCTCAGACCCTGCGTATTTCTGAGTTGTGGGAAAAGCTGCGCATCCCGTCCCGAGGCACCGAAACCCAGGCGGAATACCTTGCTCTGTCCAAGGGCCAGCAGGACGATCTGAAGGATGTGGGCGGCTATGTGGCTGGCACGCTGAGCGGCCCGCGCCGCAAGGCCAACGCCGTCACCGGCCGGGAGATCATCACGCTGGATCTGGACAACATCCCAAGCGGAGCTACCAACGACATCTGCGCCCGGGTGGCGGCTCTGGGCTGCGGGTACTGCATCTACTCCACCCGCAAGCACATGCCCTCAGCTCCCCGGCTGCGGGTGCTGCTGCCCCTGGATCGCACCTGCACCGCCGACGAGTATGAGCCCTGCGCCCGGCGCATGGCAGAGTGGATCGGCATGGATCTGATGGATCCTACCACCTTCGAGCCCTCCCGGCTCATGTACTGGGGCAGCGTCTGCCGGGACGGTGAATTTGTCTACTACACCGAGGACAAGCCTCTGCTCAGCGCGGAC
>JAFVAS010000015.1 GCA_017480395.1 Oscillospiraceae bacterium
CCAGGGCGGGGTTGGCCACCACGCCGTAGTGGGTCAGCTCGATGGAGGCCGCCGCGTTGTAGCGGTGGATCTGATCCACCAGACGGCTCAGGCCGGGGATCTTGTCCTCGCTGTCGACGCGGGGGCCATCTCATTTTAAGAACGTTTATTGTTCTTTTATTGAACCTTTATTTGATCTATTTGAAATATAGCATACATTTATCGATATTTCAACCCTAAGATGGCCGTCATTTCGTACAAATAACGGGTTCAAAATTTGACACTTCCGTTTATGTTCAGATTTTATGATCGTTCAACCAATACAAACCATTCAATTCCGCCCCGGTCTCCCCGGGAAAACCCGCCGGGAATCGGTTGATTTTTGGCAACTAACCGCCCTGTCGCAGCGTACCCTCCCCTCCCCTTCCAATTTATTGATTGAAACGCTCAAATTTTAATTGACTTTTATCCTAAAATATGATACTTTCATTGACATAGATTCAATGTTAGCTTGTTCTAACAGAAGGCGGTGCCCCCTATGAAGCAAAGCGAAGCCGTCATCCAGAACCGGCGCAGCGCCATTCTGGCTGCCATTAAAAAGGAAAACAACGTCTCCGTGCAGGAGCTGGCCGATCAGTTCGGCATCTCGCTGCTGACGGTGCGGCGGGATCTCACCTATCTGGAGGCACAGGGCGTGGTGGAGCGGTTCCACGGCGGTGCCCGGCTGAGGGGCTCCTCCTCCAATGTCCCCTATTTCAGCGAGAAGCTGACCTCCCACCGGGAGGAGAAGGAGCTGATTGCCCGATACCTGGCCCGGCAGCTGCCCAGCGGCTCCAGCATCTTCATGAACGGCGGCACCACCACCCTGGAGATCATGCGCCAGATCCGAAACCACACCGCCACCATCATCACCAACAACGTCATGGCCTTTGACGTCACCAACGGCGGAAACTGCACCATCATCTGCTCCGGCGGCGAATTCAACAGCGCCAGCAAGACCTACTCCGGCGACCTGGCCCGCAGCATCATCCAGCAGACCATCGCGGAGTTCTGCATCCTCGGGGTGAACGGCATCGACAGCCGGGTGGGCGTCACCACCTCCGTCTTTGGGGAGGCGTCCATCAACGGCCTGATGGCCCAACGCTGCAAGGGCAAGACCATCATCGCGGCGGACTCCTCCAAGATCGGCGCCTCCTTCTGCTTCTGCAGCCTGGAGCTGCAGGACGTGGACGAGCTGGTCACCACCTCCGCCGCCGATTCCCACGAGCTGGAGCTGATTGCCGCCGCCGGTGTCCAGATCGTTCTGGCCGATCGGGAGCTGGGACAACGGGTGTGACCCCCTGCCCGGCGAATTGACGTTCCGTTTCACAGAATAAAGGACAAAAAGAGCCCTGGAATCGCAGGATTCCAGGGCTCTTCGCCATGTTTGTCCCAACACGCAGAATTCTGGCCGCGCCCTCTCCCCGTTTCCATTGCCTCTGTGCGGAACGGAGCAGAAAAATACGCCGCAAATTTCGTGGGATTTTGCGTCGCACCGTGTTTAATAAGGGTGAAGACCGATGAGAGGGGGCGGCAGCGTGCAGGAGCGGGAGATCATGGAGCGGATACGGCACCGGGACGAGGACGGCATGCGTGCGCTGCTGCGGCAGTACGGCCCCCTCATGCGCTATGTCATCGCGCCCATCCTGCCCGACGAGCAGGACCGGGAGGAGTGCGTCTATGAGGCAGCGCTGCGGGTCTGGGAGAAAATCGACACCTTTCAGCCCCAGAAGGGCAGCTGGAGCGGGTGGCTGACGGCGATCTGTCGAAATGCCGCCCTCAACCGGGTTCGGGGCGCAAAGGTTGCGGCGGAGCCGCTGGCGCAGGACATCCCCGCCACCGCCGCCTCCCCCGAGGAACAGCTGCTGCGCAGGGAGCGGCAGGCGGCGCTGCTCCGGGCGCTGGGCCGCCTCTCCCCCGGGGATCGCGCCCTGTTCTACCGCAAATACTACTACCTCCAGCCCACGGCCCAGATCGCCGCCGAGCTGGGCCTGACGGAGCGGGCGGTGGAGGGCCGCCTGTATCGCCTGCGCAAGCGGCTGCGGCGGGAGCTGGGAGGGGATTTTTATGACTGAACACGGCTGGAACGAACAGGATCGCGCCCTTTCGGAGAACCTGCCCGAGCTGCCCCCAGAGGAGATGGTCGCCCAGGTCACCCCCTGGAAGCGGGCTATGGGACGCATTCTGGCCGGTATGGCCCTCACCTCGGTCACGCTGGAGGTGCTCGGCCTCCAATACCTTCTCCCCGCCGCGGGGATGATCCTGTCCCTGCTGGGCTTCCGCACCCTGCGCCGGGAGAACCGCGCCTTCGCCGCATGCTATGGGATCACCGTGATCCGCACCGTGATCCTGTGGGCCACGCTGGTGCTGAACGCGACGATCTATCCCCTGGACGGGCAGGGGGAGACCGCCCAGCCCAGCCTCACCGCGCTCTTTGTCGGGCTGCAATTTGCGTCGCTGCTCTGCTTCTCCCGGGGCCTGGAAGGGGTGAAGCGGAAGGCCGGGATGCCCGACGCCCCCAACGGAGCTCGATGGCTCCTGCTCTGGTACGCGCTGGTGATCCTGCTCTGGCTGTGGCGGTACAGCGGCCTGCTGCTCACCATGGCCATGATGGGGGACAATTTAGGCATGATTTACAGAGTGTTCCGGCTGTCCGGACAGATCGACG
>JAFVAS010000120.1 GCA_017480395.1 Oscillospiraceae bacterium
GCAGCCCAGCTCCTCGGCGATGAGGGCGGCGGTGTCGAAATCGATGACGTCGGAGAGGGAGGCCATAAAGCCGTTCTTCATCAGGGTCTTGACCACCTCGGCACCGGTCTTCTTCATGCGGCTGGCCAGCTCGCCCACGGCGATCTGGTCGGGAATCTGCACCTTGACCGGGGCCTTGCGGGCGATCTCCTGCTGGAGGCGGCGCATCTGGCGGGCCTGCTCCTCCTGGCGGCGCTTGGCGGACTGGCGGGACTTCTGCTGCCGGTCGCGGCTGGCCTGCTTGATCTTCTGCTTGCCCTGGCCCTGGCGCTGCATCCGCTCCGCCCGCTCGGGGGCCAGCTCCTCCAGGTGCTCATCATAGCGCCCCAGGTTGACGTCGGCGGCCTTGCGGGTATCCACCACCTTCTTCTGGGGGACGCGGGACTTGGGCGGCTCGACCACGGCGGCGGTGCCCTTGTTCCCGGCGGGGGCGGCCTTGGTCTCGGCACCGGCACTCTTGCCCTCGGGGGCCTTCTTGCCCTGGGCGGGCTTGGCGCTCTCCTCCGCCTTGGGCTCCGGCTTGGCCTCCTTCTTCTCCCCGGGCTGCGCCCCCTCGGCGTAGACCTCGGCCAGAGAGGCGATCTGGTTGTGCTGGGTCAGATACTCGAAGATCAGGCTCAGCTCCTGGTCGCTCAGGGCCTGCTGGGCGCTCTTCGGCGTGGTGGCGTAATTGGTCAGGATCTCGGTGATCTCTTTATTGGTGCGGCCAAAGTCCTTGGCCACCTCCCGCACGCGATACTTGATTTCAATACTCAAAACTCATTACCTCCTTGTGATGAGGCTCGTGCCAATGGGAAAACCCACGCGGGCTTCCCGTTGCGCTTTCCCATTGGCACAAACGATATAACGGACGCACACTCATTGTTTTCGCTTGGATTTCCTGCCGTGGCGGAGGGTGTCCGCCTTGCGGCGCCGGGCCTTCTCCTGTCGCTGGGCCAATTCCCGACTGACCTCGGCCAGCCCGGGCTCCTCCTGGGCGAGCCTGGCGGCGATGGCAGAGGCAAAGCTCAGATCGGTCACCGCCAATGCCGCGGCGGAGGCAAAGCCCACCGCGCCGCCCAGGGCGGCCCGATCGGCCGGTGTTTCGATGACGGGCAGCTTCTCGCCCTCCAGCCTACGGACGCGCTCCGCTGTGCTCTCCCCGGCGTCCCGGGCGAGCAGGATGAGCCTTGCCCGGTGGCTCAGGGCCGCCTCCCGCAGGGCGTCCTCCCCGATCTCCACCTTGCCCGCCTTCCGGGCCATACCCAGAAGGGAGAGCCAGGGGCTCACGGCCGGGCCTCCGGCGGCGGCTGCATCTGCGCCTCCAGGGCCTGCCACACCTCGTCGGAGATCTGGCAGGAGAAGGCCCGCTCCAGCGCCCGGGCCTTCCGGGCCTTCTTCAGGCAGTCCGGGTTCGGGCAGACATAGGCCCCCCGGCCGGGCTTTCTCCCCTGAAAGTCCAGGGAGACCTCCCCCTCCGGCGACCTGACCGCCCGGATCAGCTCCCGCTTGGGCTTCATCTCCCGGCACCCCAGGCATTGGCGCAGCGGAATTTTCTTTGGCATGGAGACACCTCCCCGTCCAATGCGTTTTGCTTGCTCCTTACTCCCCGTCCTCGGCGGGGATGTCCTCCTCGAAGTCCTCCTCAAACGCCTCCTCGAAGACGTCGTCCTCCAGGGGCGCATCCTCCTCGTCGGCGGCGGACTCGGGCTTGATATCGATCTTGAAGCCGGTCAGCTTGGCGGCCAGGCGGGCGTTCTGCCCCTCCTTGCCGATGGCCAGACTCAGCTGGTCATCGGGGACGACCACCCGGCAGCTCTTGCTCTCGCCGTCCAACACCTCGACGCTGATGACGTCGGCGGGGGCCAGGGCGGCGGCCACATACTCGGAGGGATCCTCGCTGTACTTGATGATGTCCACCTTTTCGCCGCCCAGCTCCTCCACGATGGTGTTCACCCGGGCACCCCGGGTGCCGACGCAGGCCCCGATGGGATCCACCGCCGGGTCGTTGGACCAGACGGCCATCTTGGTGCGGCTGCCCGCCTCCCGGGCGATGGAGCGGATCTCCACCACGCCGTCAAAAATCTCGGGCACCTCCATCTCAAACAGGCGGCGCACCAGACCGAAGTGGGTGCGGGAGATCACCACCTGGGTGCCCCGGGTGGTGGAGCGGACATCCACCACATAGACCTTGATGCGCTCGCCCACATGGTAGCTCTCGCCCTTCACCTGCTCCGAGGCGGTCAGCAGGGCCTCGGTGGCCTCCCCGTTGGCGGTCAGCCGGACATAGAGCGCGCCGGAGCGGTCGTCAATGCGGTTGACCACGCCGGAGAGCAGCTCCTGGGTCTTGCCGGAGAAGGCGTCAAAGACCTTGTTGCGCTCCGCCTCCCGGATGCCCTGGATGATGACCTGGCGGGCCTGCTGGGCGGCGATACGGCCAAAGTTCCTGGTGCGCACCTCGCTGGACACCACGTCGCCCAGCTGGACGGCGGGCAGCTTGGCGCGGGCCTCCTCCAGAGAGATCTCGGTGTAGGGGTTATCCACCACCTCCACCACGTCCCGCCGGACGAGCATGCGCACGGTGCCCTTCTCCTCGTCCACCAGCACGACCACGTTGTCCCCAACGCCCTCGTGCTCCTTCTTGTAGACGTCCACCAGGGCCTTGGTGATCCGCTCCAGCATATAGTCCTTCTTGATGCCCCGCTCCCGCTCCAGCTGATCCAGCGCGAGGAAAAATTCGCGGTTGTCCTGCTCCTGGGTGTTGTCCGTCTTCTTTGTCTTCTTAGCCATTTTGGATACACTCCTCGATTAAAACGTGACGTGGAGCCGCACCAGGGCGATCTCCTTCTTTTCAAACGTGAGGTCGGTGCCGTGGTCGTCGATGGTGACGTCTCCACCATTGTATTCCCGCAGGACGCCGCTATACTCCTTGCGGCCATCCCGGGGGCGGTAGAGCTTCACATCCACCTCGGCGCCCAGAAAGGCGGCGAAATGCTCCGGCTTGCGCAGGGGGCGATCCGCCCCGGCGGAGCCCACCTCCAGCACATAGCTGCCCTCGATGGGATCGACCTCGTCCAGCGCGTCGCTGAGGGGGCGGGAAACCGCCTCGCACTGGTTGATGTTCACCCCGCCCGGGGCGTCGATCAGCACCCGCAGATACCAGGTGCCCGCCTCCCGGACGTACTCCACGTCCCAGAGCGTGCAGCCCGCCGCCTCCACAAAGGGCAGGGCCATCTCGGCGCACAGCTCGGTCACTTTTTTCATTGCGATCCACCGCCTTTTTGTCCGTCTGCTTTGTCCAGAAAAAAGAGCGGAGCCGCAAGCTCCACTCTCATGCCTAACCTATCATCGGGTATCATACCACGTTTCTTCGCGGATTGCAAGGTTTTTTTCACGACTGCTCCGTCTCCCCCGGCTCCTGCGGGGGCAGAACCGCCTGGCCCGCCGCCGCGCCGGTGGCAAACAGATGGAACTGGCCGGTGGCCTGGAGGGTTCCGTCCTCCCCGAAGCACTTCCCCTCGTAGACCAGGACATTCCTGCCGATGCGCACCGCCTTCACCTCGCAGCGCACCGTCTCCCCCAGCCGGGCGGAGCGGAGATAGCTGATGTTGGCGTCCACCGTCACCGCGGCCCGGCCGGTGCACCCGCCGCCATCCCCGTCAGCTGATCCATCAGGGTGTAGTAGACCCCACCATGGAGGATGCCCAGGGGGTTGCAGTTGTCCCGGGTGGCCGTCACATAGCCGACGCCGCCCTCCACGCTCAGCTCAGTATACCGGTTCCCCACCTTGCTGCTGAAATAGCCCGGCTTGCCGCTGCGCTCCAACATCAGGTCAGCCAGGCGCTGCATTTCTGTCTCAGTCATCGATCCGTCCTCCGTCCGCAATCAGATTATAATATGTATTATAGCAGACCCTCCTCCGTATTGCAATCGCACGCCGGACAGGCAGAGAACATAGAATGAATATATCCCATCTTGAAGGAGGAGCGATCATGGTGATTGAACCCACCGTCCCCGAGTTTGCCCGCGTCTGGCAGCGGGTGCAGGCAACCGGGCAGCCAACCGAGGCCGACGAAACACCCACGCCCGAAGAGTCAGATGCCAGATCTGAGCCCGCTGTGCCGATGCAGGAGCTGCTCCAGCGGGAGGCGGCGCTGCGCCGGGGGTACCAGGTCCTGGGCCTGGGGCAATGCGTCCGGGCCAGTCAACGGCGCACCCGCCATCTCTCCTGCGCCTGCTTCCTGCTCACCGGCGCTCGGCCGGAGCCTGGGCCTGAGGGAGAGCGGCCGGCCTTTTCCGCCCGCGCGGAGGGCCTGCGCAGCCAGTTCTTCGCCGAGGGGGAGCTGGCCCAGCGCTACCGCGCCTGCGCCGAGAGCTGTCCCGATCCCGACGTGGCGGAGCTGTTCCAGGAGCTGGCCCTCTCCTGCCAGTCCTCCCGCCGCGCACTGATCCAGCTGCTCACCCAGACGTGACGCGCCCCGGCGCAGGCGCAAAAACCCCCGGAAGCCGGAGGGGGACCGACTTCCGGGGGCGAGAGGCTGAATCAGGCAGCGCGCTCGGAGAGATTACACGCAGGTGTAACCGCCGTCAACGGCGATGGCCTGGCCGGTGACATAGCTGGACTCCTCGGCGGCCAGGAAGATGGCGGCGGAGTTCAGCTCACCCTGCTGACCATAGCGCTTCATGGGAACGCTGCTGTTGGCGAAGGCCTGGAAATACTCGGTGTCCAGGGTGGCGGTGGTCAGCTCGGTGTAGAAATAGCCCGGGCAGATCGCGTTCACGGTGATGCCGGTGGGAGCCAGCTCGGCGGCGGCACCGCGGGTGAAGTTGACAACGGCACCCTTGGAGGCGTGATAGGCGATGGTGGGCAGGGCGGTGTTGCCGACCAGGCCATAGATGGAGGCGATGTTGATCACGCGGCCATAGGTCTGCTTGCCGGCGGCCATGCCGTCCTGCATGAACTTGGCGGCCTTCTTGGTCATGGTGAAGACGGAGGACAGATCCAGGTTCATGGTGAAGTCCCAGTCATCTCTCTTGAAGTCGACCAGGGGGGTGCCGGTGCCCTTCTCGCCGCCGGCGCAGTTCACAATGGCCTCCAGGTGGCCGAACTTCTCGGCGACCTGGGCAAAGGCGGCGTCGATGGAGGCCTCGTCGGTGACATCGCAGGCGATGGGCAGCACTTCCACGCCATACTTCTTGCTCCACTCCTTGGCGCTCTCCTCAAGGCGCTCCACGCGGCGGGCGAGCAGCACCAGGTTGGCACCCACAGAGGCGAAGCCCTCGGCCATCTGCTTGCCCAGGCCAGAGGAAGCGCCGGTCACGGCGACGACTTTTCCGGTGTAATTGAACATGATAAGTTCCTCCTTAAAATATATTTGGTGTTTGAAGCCTGTGTCTTTCTGAAAGGGTATCATCAGCTTTCCCTTTTGTGATGCCATTATAGCACGTCTGGCGCCATCTGTTCTTGTTATTTTTTATAAATAAACAAAAAATTTTTGTATGTTTAAATAAAGCCATACGGCGGCCCACAAACGGGCCGCCGTATTTACATTCAGCCGATCTTCTGGGTGCGGAGGATGAACTGCACCGAGCCGGGCTGGACGCTGTGGTCGGAGGCGAAGCTGGTGTACTCCCCGCTCAGCGCCTGGAGGGCCTTGAGCCGATCCACCAGGGCCTGCCCGTCGTCCTCAAAGAGGTCGGCCAGCTTCCGGACGCCCTCGGCGTCGAACTCCGTCATGCCGTCCATCAGCTGCTGCGCGCCGGAGAGCAGCTCGCCCACCCCGTCGCTCAGGGTGGTGCCGCCCTCCCTCAGCGCGCCGGTTCCCTCCTTCAGGCTGGAGGTGCCGTCGGCCAGGGCGTCGATGCCGCCGGAGAGCTGATCCACCCCCTGGCTCAGGGCCGGGCCGTTGGCGTTCAGGGTTCCGGTGCCGGTTTTCAGCGTGTCCGCCCCGTCGGACAGGGTCTCCGCCCCGGCGGCAAGCTGGCCCGCCCCGTCGGAGAGGGCCCCCGCCCCGTCGGAGAGCTGGGAGGCGCCGTCGGAGAGCTGGGACGCCCCCGCGTCGGCGCTCTGGGCCCCATGGGCCAGGGCCTCCGCTCCGTCGGAGAGCTGGCCCACGCCCTGCACCAGGGCCGTGCTGCTCTGGGACATCTGATCCAATCCGCCGATGATGGCCCCCAGATTGTCGTCGCTGACCAGGGTGTCGATGCCGTTCTGGATGGCCTGGGCCCCGGCGGCGATCTGGGCGTTGCCGGTCTGGAGGGAGCCGACGCCATTGGAGATGCCGCCCGCCGCCTCGTAGATGCCGGGCTGGGTGGCGTCGTTGCTCCTGGCCCCCGCCTGGATCTGGGCCGCACCCAGCTGGATCTGGGTCAGGGCGTCATCCGCCGCCTTCGCCTTGGCCAGATAGGTCTGATAGGTCGTCTCGGACATGGCCAGGCTCAGCGCGGTGTGGTGGCTCTGGGCATCCGCCATGGCCCCCTGCACCAGGGCCTGGAGCTGTGCGGCGGCGGCCTCGATGGCCTGGGCCCCGGAATAGATCTGATCCGCGCCGCTCTGGATGCCCTGGGCGGCGGCGTCCACCTGGGTCAGCCCACCGGCCATCTGGCTCGTGCCCGCCTCGATGGCCTGGGCCCCGCCGTAGAGGCTCTGGCCCTGGTCATTCTTCAGCGCCGCGCCGACGCTGACCGCGCCGTCATGCAGGGCGCTCACCCCGGCGGGGAGACCGGCCACCTGGCCCTGCAGGGTGGTCAGCCCCTGGCTCAGGTTTTGCGCGCCGGTATCCAGGGTGGTCAGACCGCCGGACAGGGCGGCCATGTTCTGGGAGACCTGCTGCGCCCCCGCGTAGAGCAGCACACTGCTGTCGGCCAGCTGCGCCGCGCCGCCGGAGAGGGTCGCCGCGCCGGAGGC
>JAFVAS010000121.1 GCA_017480395.1 Oscillospiraceae bacterium
CCCGCAAGATCATCCAGCTGGAGATCGAGGAGTCCGCCCTGAAAAAGGAGGAGGACGAGCGCTCCAGGGCGCGGCTCGCCGAGCTGCAAAAGGAGCTGGCCGACATGCGGGAGGATTTTAACGCCCGCAGGAGCCAGTGGGAGAACGAGAAGAACGCCATCGGCAAGGTGCAGGAGCTGCGCAAGGCCATCGACGACGCCAAAAAGCGGCTGGAGGTCGCCCAACGGCAGTATGACTACGAGACCGCCGGTGCCATCCAGTACAGCGAGCTGCACCAGCTCCAGCAGCAGCTGGATGCGGAGGAGGCCCTGGCCGAGCAGGGCAGGCAGTCCTCCCTGCTGCGCAACGCCGTCACCGAGGACGAGATCGCCCGCATCGTGGAGCGCTGGACCGGCATCCCCGTTGCCAAGCTGATGCAGGGAGAGCGGGAGAAGCTGCTCCACCTGGAGGACATCCTCCAACAGCGGGTCATCGGCCAGGACGAGGCGGTCTCCCGGGTGTCCGAGGCCATCCTCCGCTCCCGGGCCGGCATCCAGGACCCCAACCGCCCCATCGGCTCCTTCCTCTTCCTGGGCCCCACCGGCGTGGGCAAGACGGAGCTGGCCAAGACCCTGGCCGAGGCCCTGTTCGACAACGAGAAGAACATGGTGCGCATCGACATGAGCGAGTATATGGAGAAATACTCCGTCTCCCGGCTCATCGGCGCCCCTCCCGGCTACGTCGGCTATGAGGAGGGCGGCCAGCTCACCGAGGCCGTGCGCCGCAAGCCCTACTCCGTCGTGCTGTTCGACGAGGTGGAAAAGGCCCACCCCGACGTGTTCAACGTGCTGCTCCAGGTGCTGGACGACGGCCGGATCACCGACAGCCAGGGCCGGACGGTGGACTTTAAGAACACCATCATCATCCTCACCTCCAACCTGGGCAGCCAGTATCTGCTGGACGGCATCGAGGCCGATGGCTCCATCAGCGAGGGCGCCCGGGAGCAGGTGGAGCAGCTGCTCAAGCGCTCCTTCCGCCCCGAGTTCCTCAACCGGCTGGACGAGATCGTCTTCTACAAGCCCCTGACCCGGGACAACATCACCCACATCATCGACCTGCTGGTGGGCGACCTGAACCGCCGCCTGGCGGAGCAGCAGGTCACGGTGGCCCTGACCGACGCGGCCAAGCAGGAGATCATCGAACGCAGCTACGATCCTGCCTTCGGTGCCCGGCCCCTGCGCCGCTACGTCCAGCACACGATGGAGACGCTGATCGCCCGGGAGCTGATCGCCGGGAACGTCGCCCCCAACTCCACCCTCACCGTCGATCTGGAGCTCGGCCAGCTGGTCATCCGATAAACAAGCGAACATCAAACCCCAACGGGCGCAGTCATCACCGGCTGCGCCCCCTTTTTGTCCCCTGCCCTTCCGACAAAATTCACAGATTATCCGTTGTCTCCCCGCCGGGAATGTGATACACTGGTTTTACCTATGTACGGGAAGTGATCGCCCATGGCATCCGAGAACCGGCGCGCCGCCCCGCCCCGCCGCGCCATCAACCAGAAAAAGAACGCCGCCGCCCCGCCGCGCCGCAAAAAGCTGGCGGTGGTGGAGGCTCCTCCGGAGACGGGCCTGACCCTGGAGCAGGTGAAGGAGCGGACGAAAAACGGCTACGACAACGCCGCGGTGGAGTCCAACTCCAAGACCCTGGGGCAGATCATCCGCTCCAACCTGCTGACCTACTTCAACCTGATCTTCTTCCTGCTGGCCATCGCCATCATCGCCGTCGGCGCGTGGGCCAACCTGACCTTCATGGTGGTGGTCATCGCCAACATCGTCATTGGCATCGTGCAGGAGTGGCGCAGCAAGCAGAAGCTGGACAAGCTCAACCTGCTGGCCAACCCCCGGGCCAACGTGATCCGGGAGGGCAGTCTGCGCTCCCTTCCCGTCCACGAGACGGTGCGGGACGACATCGCCGTCTTCTCCGCCGGGGAACAGATCTACGCCGACGCCACGGTGGTGCAGGGGGAGTGCCTGGTCAACGAATCCCTGCTCACCGGCGAGGCCGACGAGCTGCAAAAGAGCGTAGGGGACACCCTGATGTCCGGCTCCTTTGTGGTCTCCGGCACCTGCCGGGCCCGGCTCACCGCCGTGGGGCGGGACTCCTACATGTCCAAGCTCACTCTCCAGGCCAAGCAGCAGAAGCAGCCCCCCCAGTCCGAGATGATGCGCTCCCTGTCCCGTCTTGTCATGGTGATCGGCATCATCATCATCCCCCTGGGCATCCTGATGGCCTTTAAGGAGATCAAGGTGCTGGGCAACACCATCCCCGACGGCGTGGTCTCCACCGTGGCCTCCCTGGTGGGCATGATCCCCGAGGGGCTCTATCTGCTGACCAGTCTCGCCCTGGTGGCCGGCGTGCTCCGGCTGGCCCAGAAGAAGACCCTGGTGCACGAGATGGGCTGCATCGAGACCCTGGCCCGGGTGGACACCCTCTGCGTGGACAAGACCGGCACCATCACCGAGCCCAAGATGATCGTGGAGGATCTGGTCAGCCTGGACGAGTCCGTCTCCACCGAGGAGGAGCTGCGGGGCATCATGGCCGACTACGTCTACGCCATGCAGAACGACAACGAGACCATGGCCGCCCTCAAGCGCTATTTCGACGGCAAGGTCACCCGCAAGGCGGTCAAGGCCCTCCCCTTCTCCTCCTCCCGCAAATTCGGCGGCGTCGCCTTCGCCCGGGGCGGCACCTATCTGCTGGGCGCGCCGGAGAACATTCTGGGCGACCGCTATTCCGAGCATCAGGAGGACATTGAGGAGTTCTCCCAGCTGGGCTGCCGGGTGCTGCTGCTGGCGGGCTACGAGGGGGAGCTGAACGACGAGCCCTATCTGGGCGAGGTCACCCCCCTGGGCCTGATCCTGCTGACCAACAAGATCCGCCCCGAGGCCCCGGAGACCTTCCGCTACTTCCGGGATCAGGGGGTGGCCGTCAAGGTCATCTCCGGCGACAACCCCATCACCGTATCCGAGGTGGCCGCCCGGGCGGAGATCCCCAACGCCGAGCGCTATGTGGACGCCCGCACCCTCAAGACCGACCAGGACATCGACGCCGCCGCCGAGACCTACACCGTCTTCGGCCGGGTCACGCCGGAGCAGAAGCGCAAGCTGGTGCGGGCCATGCACCGCCATGGCCACACCGTCGCCATGACCGGGGACGGCGTCAACGACGTGCTGGCCCTCAAGGAGGCGGACTGCTCCGTGGCCATGGCCTCCGGCAGCCAGGTGGCCTGCCAGGTCAGCCACATCGTCCTGCTGGAGTCCGACTTCTCCGCCATGCCCTCCGTCGTCGCCGAGGGACGGCGAGTCATCAACAATATCGAGCGCTCCGCCTCCCTCTATCTGGTCAAGAACATCTTCTCCCTCTGCCTGGCCCTGGTGTCCCTGATCTTCACCTTCACCTACCCCTTCTCGGCGGCCCAGATGTCGCTGATCTCCTCCATCACCATCGGCCTGCCCTCCTTCGTCATGGCCATGGAGCCCAACAACAGCATCATCACCGGCCACTTCCTCTCCAACGTGGTCTACCGCGCCCTCCCCTCCGCCCTGAGCGACCTGGTGCTCAGCATCGGCATCGTCCTCTTCTTCACGGTGTTCGGCCTGACCAACGACGAGCTGAGCACCATCTGCACCCTGGTGGTGGGCATCGTGGGATTGCTGATGGTGCACCGCACCTGCATCCCCTACAACGCCCTGCGCAAGGCGCTCATGGCGGCGTGTATCGTGGCCTTCTGCTTCTGCGTGGTGGTGCTGCACCCCATCTTCACCCTCAGCCTCAAGATGAGCCCCGGGGCGTGGCTGGTGCTGTCCGTCTTCGCCCTGCTGGCCTTTGAGGTGTCCCTGTCCGCCAACTGGATCGTGGATCAGGTCAACCGGCTGTCCAAATTCGTCCGCAAACGGGCGGAGAAATTCCTGACCGATCGGTAAAACTTCGATTCTTCGAAATAAAAAATGTCCGTCGGGCTTGCGGCCCGGCGGGCTTTTTGTTACAATAATTGCAACCCATCATCGCCCCTTTTCCTGTATGTGATTGCACGCGAATGACAGAGAGGAGAATGCGCCATGAGACTGCTGCTGACCCTGGACGAGGGGAACTACTCCCCCGCCATGCCCGTTGTGGAAAAGACCACCGTCCGCGCCCTCATCTGTCGGGACGGGAAGTACATCATGCAGCGCGCCGGTGCCGGCTGGTACAAGATCCCCGGCGGCGGCGTGGAGGGGGACGAGACCCACCTGCAAACCCTCCTGCGGGAGGTGGAGGAGGAGGTGGGCCTGCGCCTGATCCCCGGCAGCCTGCGGGCGCTGGGGGAGATCCTCGAAAAGCGGGAGGACCGCAAGTGCCCCGGCCAGATCTTTCTGCGCCACTCCCTCTACTATTCCTGCGACGCCGAGGCGGAGGAGCGCCCCACCCACATGACCGCCAGCGAGATCGCCCTGGGCTTCCGTCCCGCCTGGGCCACCCTGGAGGAGATCATCGCCGCCAACGAGGCCCTGGGCTACCACGACCGGGACACCGACCTGCTGCGGCTGCTGCGCGGCGGCGCCCTCTCGACGTGACCCGCCTTCGGAAATTCATCCGCCGGGTATTGCTATTTTGTGCCGACTGTGATAGGATAAATACAACATATTGTGTATCATCGGTTTGGAGGGCGCAGCTATGAATTACGCAACCATCAAATCCTACGACGTGGCCAACGGCCCGGGGGTCCGGGTGTCGCTGTTCGTCTCCGGCTGCACCCACCATTGCCGGGGCTGCTTCAATGCGGAGGCCTGGGATTTCAACTATGGCAAGCCCTTCAACTCCGCCGTGGAGGATCAGATCATCGAGTATCTGAGGCCCTGGTATATCCGCGGCTTCTCCCTGCTGGGGGGCGAACCCTTTGAGCCCGCCAACCAGGCCGCCCTGCTCCCGCTGATGCAGCGCATCCGCAGGCTCTATCCCGAAAAAAACGTCTGGTGCTACACCGGCTACGACTATGAGCTGGACATTCTGGCCGGTAAGCTGGGCCCCTGGGAGGTCACCAAGGAGCTGCTGCGCTGCATCGACATCCTGGTGGACGGGGAATTTATCGAGGCGGAAAAGGATCTCACCCTGCGCTTCAAGGGCTCCCGCAACCAGCGCATCATCGACGTGCGCGCATCCCACTACGCCGACGAGATCGTCCTCTGGGACCCGGAGAACGAGGCGGAAAACTGAACATGTATAACAACGCCACCCCGCGCATAGCCTTGCGCGAGGTGGTTTTTTATGGTTACTTCCCGTCTGCGCCGGCGTGTCCTCCCCACGCTGGCCCTGCTGGTTCCGGCGGCGGCGGCCCTGGGGGTGCTGCGCTGGCCGGGGGAGGCGATGGACGCGGTGCGGGAGGGGCTGCGGCTGTGCGGCGAGAGCCTGATCCCCGCCCTCTTCCCCTTTCTGGTGCTGTCCTCCCTGCTCATCCGGCTGGGACTTGCCCCGGCCCTGGGACGGTGGCTGGCCCCGGCGCTCCGGGCGGTGCTGGGGGTGGGCGAGCCAGGGGCGGCGGCCCTGACCCTGGGGCTGATCGGCGGCTACCCGGTGGGGGCGGCCACCGTCGCCCAGCTCTATACCTCGGGAGGTTGTGACCGCGTGGAGGCCCATCGGCTGCTCGCCTTCTGCAACAACGCAGGCCCCGCCTTTCTGGTGGGGATCGCCGGGGTGGGGGTTTACGGCAGCGCCCGGGTCGGGCTGCTGCTCTGGGGCATCCATGCCCTGGCCGCCCTGCTGACCGGGTTGCTGCTGCGTCTGCGCTATGGGCCGGTCACGGCCCAGGGCAAAATCAGCCCGCAAAGCAGGCCGGAGCCCTTCCTCCCCGCCTTCCTCGCCGCAGTGCAGGGCAGCGTCCCCACCCTGCTGAACGTGTGCGCCTTCGTGCTGCTCTTCGGCGTCGGGCTGCGGCTGCTGGAGCTGTCCGGGATCCTGGCCCTGGGGACAAACGTCCTGGCCGGGCTGGGCATCCCCCGGAGCGCGGGCCGGAGCCTGCTCTCCGGCGCGCTGGAGCTGACCCGGGGCCTGACCCTGCTGGAGCCCCGACCCTCCTCCCTGCCCCTGTGCGCGGCGCTGCTGGGCTGGGGCGGCGTGAGCGTCCACTGCCAGACCCTGAGCCTGCTCCACGCCGCGGGTCTGGAGTCCCGGCCCTATCTGGCGGGCAAGCTGGCCCAGTCGATCCTCTCCGGGGCCCTGGCCGCCCTGGCCCTGCGGCTGTGGCCCGGGGTGACGGAGGCGGCGCGGTTTGCCACACCCCTGCACCGTCCGGCGGCGGTTCCGGCGTGGGAACTGCTGCTGTTCTCCGCCGCCCTGGCCGGGACCATGCTGCTGCTGAGCCTGCTCCGGCGGCGCAAATAGGTCATATCAAAGGCGCAAAAAAGCCTCCCTCGTTTTGAGGGAGGCTTTTGTCTGCCGCATCAATCCTCCAGGGAGATGCTGGAGACGTAGACGTTGACGGAGCTGGGGGTGAGGCCGATGATGTCGGTCACGCTGGCGCGCACCGCTTCCTGCACGGCTTTGGCCACGTCCTGGATGTTGGAGCCGAACCGGACCTGGATGGACACGTCCACCGCAACCCCGCCTTCCACGCCGCGCACCCGCACCGCCTTGGACAGGTTCTTCTTGGCGGAGGCCACGTCGCTGCCGATGTGGGAGAGGCCGGCCACGCCCTCCACCTCCACGGCGGCCATGGCGCAGACGGTGAAGATGGCGTCCTCCGAGATATGCACATTGCTCTGATCCTGGATCTGGGTCACATATTCCTTCAATTCGCTCATAGCGGGATGCCTCCTGTCAGCATACGATTCGATCTTATCCTTTATTGTACCACACGGCGGAAAAAATACAAGAACAACTTTTGGCAGAAAAAAAGCCGCGCCCTCCCGGTTCGGGACGGCGCGTTGCTTCATATTTACGGAAAAGACCGCTCCTTCGGGCGTCACTCCGCCGGAATGATCTTCACCTGGTCGGCGGAGAAGGAGGTCTGCCCCATCACAATGTCGGTGATCCTAGCCACGTCGATGGCCTGCAAGCCCTCCGCCGGGGCGGAGACCACGACGCTGACGCTGTTCTCCCCGATGTAGGCCACGCAGTCGGCATAGCCCTTGGCGCACACCAGGCCCTCGATCTCCGACTCCCGCAGGGTGGTGGCGGCCATGGCGGTGATGCTGTCGCTGGCGGAGGCCACGGCTGCGGCGTCTGCGGCGGGATCGTCCACCGTGGCCTGAAGCAGCGCGATGGCCTCATCCCGCGCCTCCTGCCGGGAGAGCCGGGCGGAGGCAAAGTACTCCTGCGACCCCTCCTCCCACAGTTCCACCGCAGCCTCGATGTCCACCGTCTCCGTCCCGGCGGTCTCCTCCACGCCGTCGGTGCTCACCAGCTCCGCCTCGCCCAATGTCTTGGTGTTCTCCGGCGGGATGGTGCCCGATGCGGTGTTGTCCCGCCCGTAGGACCAGTTGAGGTAGACCGCGACGCACACAAAGAGCACGATGGCGGCCACCACGGCGTTCCGTTTCCAAACCTTTTGCTTCATTGCCAACACTCACTTTCTTTGACAGATGGAAATTTGATCCGAGCTCAGAGCGGTGACTGCCGAGACCGCCCGGAGCACCTCCAGCCGGACGGCGGCGCTGCCCGCCCCGTCGCAGACCACCAGCGCCCCCTGGAAGGTGGGATAGAGGGTCTGCACCCGCACCGGCTCCTCCACGCCGCTGCCGGCGGAGACGATGACCGTCTCCTGCTCCAGGGAGTTGCCCTGGGAGACGTCGGTGGCCAGCACCGAGGCCGGGCCGGTGCGGAGGGTCAGCACCACGCTGGCCTCCCCGACGCCGCTGATCTGGGAGAGCTGCTGCTCCAGCTTGCGCTCCAGCCCCTCCAGGTCAAAGTCCTCGACACCCCGCGCCGACGCCTGCGCCGTCTCTGTCTGGGCCGTTTTTTGCGGGTCGGTGCTCCGGGGCAGGGCCATCAGTATCACCCCCACGCAGAGGATCAGCGCCGCGAACTTGTATTTGCTCAGGGCCTGCTGTACCCTCTTCCAGTCCGGCTTCTCTCTCATGACTCCGCCTCCTCCCACGTCACCCCCTCCGGCGTCAGGCCGAGCTCCGCGCAAAGCTCCTGGGTCAGCGTCTCCCGCTCCGCGGCCGGGACATCGCCCGTAAGCCGCGCCCCCACGTGCAGGGGCAGGCCGTCCTCAATCTCACACCAGACCTCGGCGCGCACCTCCAGCCCCCGCTCCCGGGCCTTTGCCTCAATGTATGCGCCGCAGCGCTGGGACATGACCGATTCCAAATAACTTCCCTCCCAAAGCGTCGTCTCCTCCGCCGCGGACTGGGCGGCGGAAAACGTCTGTTGATATTCCTGCGACAGGGACAAGGGCGACCAGCGCAGCAGGGGCTGGGCCAGGCAGCACAGCAGCACCAGCCCCAAGGCCAGCTCCCCCACCGGCTTCACCGGCCCCTCGGGGAACAGGGCCTCCACCGCCCCCAGCACCAGGGCCGCCGTCAGCAGCGAGAGCAGCCAGCCCTGTATCGTCCCGCTCATGGCGTCACCGCCGAGACGGCGGACACCAGGCTCAGCAGCGTCACCAGGGCGCAGGAGCCGGTCATGGCCATCATCAGGGCGAAGACGTTCCCCAGCTCCTGCACCAGCGCCGCCACCGGGGAGTCGCTGAGGATGGCACTCAGGGCCGCCACCAGCTTGTAGAGCAAAAACTGCGCCCCCAGCCGCAGAAAGGGCAGCGCACAGCAGGTCAGCACCCCCAGCATCCCAAAGAGGCCCACCGCATTGCGCAGCACCGACGCGCCCCCCAGCAGCGCGCCGGTGGCGTCGGACAGGATGCCGCCCACGATGGGCACCATGCCGGAGATGGCAAACCGGGCCGCCCGGACGGCGGAGGCGTCGGCGGTGGAGGCGACGGCGCCGCTGACGGTCAGATAGGCCACATAGCCCATCAGGATGACGGTCAACACCGTCACCACCCCCCAGCGCAGCAGCCGGGCCAGGGCGTTCAGCCGTCCCCGGCCCACCACCGCCGAGGCTACGCACAGCGCCGCGTAGCCGTAGGTCAGGGGCAGCAGCACCTGGGAGATCACCCGGATCAGCAGCGTGGAGCAGAAGAGGGTCACCGTCTGCCGGGCCGGGGCGCTCACCGCGCCGCCCCCCAGCACCGACGCCGCCGTCAGCGCCGGGAAGAGCGCCGTGGTGAAGTCGGAGAGGGCCGCAATGGTCTCCCGCCCCAGGCCGATCATGATGTGCAGGTCGGCCAGGGCGACGAGACTCACCCCCGCCGCCCCGGCCAGGTGGATGACCCGCACACCCCCCGCCACTGCCACAGACTGGCACAGGGCGCAGAACAGCACCACCAGCAGCAGCCGGAGCGCCCCTGACACCGCGCCCCCCAACGCGTCGGAGAGGCCGGTGCGCAGGTGCTCCTTTAATCGGGCCGTCACGTCCTCCAGGCTGGTGAAGGAGAACACGTCCAGCCCCTTCAGCTCCTCCGGGGCGGCCTCCTCCAGCGCGGCAACATTCACCTGCTCTGTCAGATCCCCGGGCAGCGCCGCCGCATCGGCCCGTCCCACCGTGGCCGCCAGCACCAGAATCAAAACCACCGCAAGTCTGACCCATTTCACGACAGCAGCCCTCCGATCAGCTCCAGCACCCGGCGCAGCAGGGGCAGCGTGACCACCAGGGCGCAGAAGGCCCCGGCCATCTCGCTGCACACGGCGATGGTGCCCTCCCCCGCGTCCCGGCAGATCTGACTGGTCAGCCGGGTGAGCAGGGCGATGACCAGCACCCGGTAGACCGGGCCGGTCAGCTCCTCCCCCAGGCCCGCCTGGGCCTCCAGCGCCCGCAGGGTCTCCGCCACCTCGAACAGGGTGCCGGATAACAGCAGCAGCACCGCCCCCGCCGCCGTCACCGCCAGCAGCAGCGCCAGCTCCGGCACATAGCGCCGCAGGGTCAGGGCACACAGCGCCCCCACGGCGCACACGGCCCCCACCCGCCATACCAGCTCCATCAGAGGTCAAAGAGGGTCTGCACCAGGCTGAACAGATCGGCGATCTGCCGCACGATCATCATCAGCACCACCACCAGCCCCGCCAGGGTGGTCATGGTGGCCTGCTCCTCCCGCCCGGAGCGGGCCAGAACCTGGTTGAGCACCGAGACCACAATCCCGATGGCCGCGATTTTGAAGATCAGACTGACATCCATAGCGTTCCTTTCGTATCAGTAGAGCAGCACCGTCAGCAGCACCCCGGCCCCAAAGCCCAGCGCCGGCCACATCCGGCCCAGGCGCTTGTCCTCCTGCGCCGCCTCCTCCCTGGCCTGGGACAGCACGGCGCAGGCATGGCGCAGCACCCGGCGCTGCTGCTCTCCGTCAAACCGGCCCAGCACCGCGCCAACCTCCTCCAGCGGGCGCAGATCCGCCTCGGCCAGGGGAAAGGCCGCCTCCCCCAGGGCTGCGCTCCAGGTCGGGGACAGCGCCTCGCCCCGCTGCACGGCACGCAGGCAGCGGTCCATCATCTCCCCCAGGCGCTCCCGCTCCGCCATGCGCCGCAGCGCCGCGGAGGTGGGCATGCCCAGGTCGCACAGCAGCCGCTCCGCCTCCCCCAGGGCGAAGAGCCAGTCCTCCAGGCAGCGCTGCCGCCGCCGGTACCGGCCCCCCTGCCAGAGGCCCAGCCAGCCAAAGGCCCCCACGCAGCACAGCGCCCCCCGCCATCTCAGCATTCCAATTCCTCCAGCTCCAGCCGCCTTGTCCCGTCCACGGCCCGACGGAGGGCGATGGTGCGGGCAAAGACGTGCTGCTCCAGCATTGGGGCATAGATCGCCCGTCGGCGCAGCTCCTCCACGCTCCGGGCGTGGGCGGTGGCCAGGATGGACACGCCGCAGTTGGCGGCGGCGCAGACGGCGGCGACGTCCTCCGGGGCGGTGAGCTCGTCCAGGGCCAGCACCTGGGGGTTCATACTCCGCAGCAGCAGCATGGCCCCCTC
>JAFVAS010000122.1 GCA_017480395.1 Oscillospiraceae bacterium
CTCCGCCGCCTTCGCCTGCTTATCCGCCACGGAAAGGACGGCGTTGAACAGGATGCGTCCCATAAAGCTCTGCTTCAAATCCGTAAAGCGGGACTCCATCGTCACCGGGAACCGGGCGGGCTCCGGCGGGATCACCAGCGCGTCGGAATCCGCCCGGCGCTCCTCCGGCTCCACGGTGATCGTCACCGTCGTGGTCTCGCCGGGGTTCAGATAGACCTTCCGGAAGCCCCGCAACTCCCCATCCAGCCAGAGCTGGGCCACCTCCGCGCCGAAGCGGTCGCCGGTGTTGGTCACGGTCTGGGTGTAGGTGTCGCCCTCCCGCGTCCACGCACTGCACGCGAAGGTGGTAGAGCTCAGGCCGTGGCCGAAGGGATAGCGCACGGGAATGCTGTGCCTGTTGTAGTAGCGGTAGCCGACCTCGGTGCCCTCCCGGTAAATTTCATTGACGCCCTGGCCGAACTGCGCGTGACCGGGCACATCCTCATAGCGCAGGGGCCAGGTCTCGGCCAGCTTGCCGGAGGGGTTCCTGTCCCCAAACAGCAGCTCCGCCACGGCGGTTCCGCCGTTCTGGCCGGGCAGATACAGATTCAGGATGGCGCTGACCCTGTCGTGGAAGGGCAGCTCCACCACGCTGCCGCCGAAGAGCACCACCACGACATGCTTCCCCGTCGCGCAGAGGTCGTCGATCAGCCGGAGCTGATCCTCGGGCAGGCGCATGTGCTCCCGGTCTCCCCCTTCGCTCTCATACTCGTCCGTCAGCCCCACAAAGGCCAGGATGACGTCACAGTCCGTCAGGCTGTAATCCGTTTTGATCCCCCGCCGGGCAAAGGCGTCGCTCGGAGTGGTGACCCTGGTGGGATTGATCATGGAGCTGCCCGCGCCCTGATAGCGCATCTGCCCAAAGAGCGGCCCGGCCACATGGAGCTTTTCCGTCCCGTCGAGGGGCAGAACGCCGTCGTTTTTCATCAGCACCGCGCAGTCGGCGGCGATTTCGGCGGCCAGGGCGTGGTGGGCCTCCCAGTCGGGGGCGGTCTGGTCGGCGGGAATCGCGTATCGGTCGATCCAGCCCAGGATGTTCCGGCAGGCCCTGTCCAGATCGTCCATGGACAGGCTGCCGTCGGCAATGCCGTCCAGAATCCACCGGCGGCAGATCGCCGTGTCCCCGGGCATCTCCAGATCCAGCCCGGCCTTCAGGCTGGCCACCCGGTCGTGCATGGCGCCCCAGTCGGTCATGACCACCCCGTCAAAGCCCCACTCCTCCCGGAGGATATCGGTCAGAAGCCACTTGTTCTCCGAACAAAAGGTGCCGTTGATCTGGTTGTAGGCGCACATGACCGTAGCGGGCTTGGCGTGCTTCACGATGTACTCAAAGGGCTTCAGATACAGCGCCCGGATGGTTATTTCGGAGGCGACGGAGTTGCCCATGAAGCGGTAATTCTCGGAATTGTTCAGGGCGAAGTGCTTGACCGAGACGCCGACGCCCTGGCTCTGCACCCCCTCCACCTCGGCGGCACCCATCACCCCCGCCAGATAGGGATCCTCGCTGAAATACTCAAAATTCCGTCCACAGAGAGGATTGCGCTTGAGGTTCACCCCCGGCCCCAGCAGGGTGTGCACACCGTAATAGCGGCACTCCGCCCCAATGGCCGCGCCCATTTTTCGGGCGTTCTCCGGGTTCCAGCCCGAGGCGATGGCCGCCGCCGTGGGGAAGGCCGTGGCCGGCTCCGAGGCGGAGACGCCGTTGTCGCCGCCCTCGGTCTGTTTCCTCAGCCCATGGGGGCCGTCCGACATACACAGGGACGGAATGCCCAGCCGGGGGATGGGGTTGGTGTACATGAAGTCCGTACCCGATACCAGCGCCGCCTTCTCCTCCACCGTAAGCTGCCGTATCATCTCATCAATATTCAAGAAAACCGCCTCCCCCAATTGATTTCCGATTTTATCATATCAGATCCTCCCGCAAATTGTCTTGCACATTTGTATTGACTATCATATAATTGTCTTGTGTTGGAGGCGTTGTTATGATGCAGATCAATTTGACCTATCTTTGCAAGGCCATTGGAAATCTCTCGGGGATGCCGGTGCGCCTGTACGAGGGGACAACACAGGTCTTCGCCCACTCCGTTGTTCCGCTTCCCCGGGACCCGATGACGCCCTATCTCAGCCAGATCGAGCGCATCACCGAACATGTGGGCTATTTTGTGACCCCCCGATTGCTGTGCTATGGGGTGCTCAACTCCGGCACAACCAGGCTCGTGATTGGCCCCACCGCCCAGGTGCTGCCCAGCGACCAGTCCCTGCGGGAGCTGGCCTTCCAGGCGGATGTGCCCCCGGGGGAAACCGAGCAGTTTCTGGAGGGCATCAAGGCCATCGTCCCCATGCCGCTGGAGAGTCTGCTGAGGATGCTCTGCGCCGTAAACCATGTGCTGAACGGCGAGGAGCTGGAGCTGCGCGACATTGCCATTCACGAGGCGGAGCAGCTGCAGATCAAAGCCAGCGTAGAGCGCCGCCGCACAGAGCATAAATACGACAACACCCCGGAGCCCCTGCCCCACAACACCCTTTCCATTGAGGAGGCCCTGATGGGCATGGTCCGCCGGGGCGATACGGCCGCACTGCGGCAATGGATCGGCCAGGCGCCTCCGGTTCGGGGCGGCGTGCTGGCGGGGGATCAGCTGCGGCAGCTGAAAAACACCTTCATCGTCACGGCAACGCTGGTCTCCCGGGCGGCCATCCGGGGCGGACTCAACGCCGAGGACGCCTTCACCCTGTCGGACGGCTACATCCGTCAGGCGGAGCTGCTGTCCGATCAGGCCGCGTTGACCAACCTGCAATACAACATGGTGCTGTAGTTCACCGACCAGGTGGAGCGGATTCGCCGCGGCAGCCGTCCCTCCAGGCTGTCCATCGATGTCGCAAACTACATCCAGCATCATCTCTCCGAGCCGATCAGCACCGAGAAAATGGCGAAGGCCTTCTTTATGAGCCGCACCCATTTTTCAGCCAAGTTCAAAAAGGAGACCGGCACGACGCTGACGGACTTTATCCTCTGCGAAAAAACGGAGGAGGCCAAACGCCTCCTCCGCTATACCGATAAAAGCTCCGCCGCCATCGGGGCGTATCTGGGCTTCTCCTCCCAGGGGCATTTCTCCCGGGTCTTCAAAAAGTATTCCGGCATGACTCCCAGCGAATACCGGGAGGTTTACTCCGTTTAGGGCGCTCTCCCATTTTCCGAACGCCTACTGCCCGTTCAGAGGATCACGAAAGGTCGGGTCTCCCCGTTTAAAAGAACTCCGCAAAGCGATACTCTGCCCGGGGCCCGAGAAAATGCAGATCGCCGCGGGTCCGCTGTGAAATCGTGATGGGGCCTGCGGCAATCAATGAAGAATCCATCCCCGGCCCCGGCTCATGGGTTTTCCCTCGTACTCCAGCTTCCCCGCTCCCTCATAGGTATAAAGAATCTCTTAGGCGTGGAAGTCACTTCTGCGCGTGTAAAAGGAAAACGCTCCTGCAGCGGTTCATTTCGGCCCGGAGCGCCCGCCGTATTTTCCCTTCAATTTTTGGAATACTCACAAAAAATGGGTGGCGAAACCGGCGGATTTGTGCTATGGTAATGGCAGAAAACACAAGGAGGAGAGACGATGGATCTCAACAAAACTGTGCTCGGCATTGAGCTGGGCTCCACCCGCATCAAGGCGGTGCTCATTGATGCGCGCCATATTCCCGTCGCCTCCGGCGACTACGCCTGGGAAAACCAGCTGGTGGACGGGGTTTGGACCTACTCCATGGAGGCCATCCGCACCGGCATTCAGACCTGCTTCGCCAACCTGAGGGCCGACGTGAAGGCCAAGCTCGGCGTGGAGCTGACCACCGTGGGGGCCATGGGCGTCTCCGCCATGATGCACGGCTACCTGCCCTTTGACCAGGACGGCAACCAGCTCGCCGAATTCCGCACCTGGCGCAACACCATCACCGGGGCGGCGGCGGAGCAGCTGACGGCGCACTTTGGCTTCAACATCCCCCAGCGGTGGAGCATCGCCCACCTCTATCAGGCCATCCTGAACGGGGAGGCGCACGTCAAGGACATCGCCTATCTCACCACCCTGGCGGGCTACATCCACTGGCAGCTCACCGGGGAGAAGGTCATGGGCATCGGGGAGGCCAGCGGCATGTTCCCGATTGACAGCCAGACGCTGGACTATGACGAGGGCATGGTGCAGAAGTTCAACGCCCTGACCGGGCTGGAGCTGCGCGCCATCCTCCCCAGGGTGCTGGTGGCCGGAGAGGCCGCCGGGACGCTGACGGAGCAGGGCGCCCGGTTCCTCGACCCCACCGGGACGCTCCAGGCGGGCATCCCCGTCGCCCCCTGCGAGGGGGACGCCGGCACCGGCATGGCGGCCACCAACTCGGTGCGGGTGCGCACCGGCAACGTCAGCGCGGGCACCATGGATTTTGCCATGATCGTCACGGTAAAGCCCCAGGGCGTCCACCGGGAGATCGACATGTTCACCTCCCCAGCCGGGCTGCCCCTGGCCATGGTTCACTGCAACAAC
>JAFVAS010000123.1 GCA_017480395.1 Oscillospiraceae bacterium
CCGGGCGTTCCCCTCCTCGTCGTAGAGGCGGGTGGTGTTCTCGTCCTTGATGAGGGCCATGGGGTTGTCTGGGTCAAAATAGGGCTCCGGGTCGATGCGGTTCTCGGCGCACAGGGCCCGAAAATCCTCGTCCCGCAGGAAACAGGCCAAGGCCCACCAGGTGAAGGCGTCGTCGGTGGAGCTGTCCCCCAGCATGGTGTCCCCCAGAGCCAGGAGGCTGGGGTCGGCGTCGGCAAAGGCGACGGTGGCCATGGCCGACTTCTCCTCATAGTACAGCGCCTGGGTGACTCCCTCCACCGAGAGGGCCCGCAGCAGCTCCTCCGGGTCGGGGCGGTCGTCCCCCACGGTGTAGTAGGCGATGTCCTCCCCGGTGTCGTAGTCAGTGGCCGAGTCCACCGTGTCGGTGAGGTAGGCGCAGAAGGAGGCGGCGGAGATGAACAGCACCACCGAGAGGAAGAGGCTGACCACCGTGCTGCGGTAGCGCTTCCGGTTGCGCTTGAAGTTCTTGGAGGCCATTGTGCCCTCAAAGCCAAAGAGCTTCTCCGTGACGCGGGAGGTTCTGACCTCCTTGGCCCTGATCTTCACATCCCCGCTCTGGCGGATGGCGTCGATGGGCATCACCCGCATGGCCCGCCTGGCGGGAACCCACGCGGAGATCAGGGTGGTCAGCAGGCAGACCAGCACGGCGCACAGCAGGATCAGGGGGTTCAGCACCAGCCGGATCTTCACCTCGGAGCCGTCCATGACGAACGCAGAGAAGGCGTCCCGCAGGAAATAGAGGGTCAGGCCGATGCCGACGCAGCCCACGATCAGGCCCAGGGGAATGCCCACCCCGGCCAGCACCAGGGCCTCATAGAGGACGCTGCGGCGAATCTGTTTTTTTGTCGCGCCGATGGATTTCAGAATGCCGAACTGCCGGGTGCGCTCGCTGACCGAGATGGAAAAGGAGTTGTAGATCAGCGAGACGGAGCCGAAGAAGACCAGGCCCACCAGGACCGCCGCGAAGCCGTAAAGGGCGCTGGTGAAGTAGCTGGAGCCGAAGCCGCCGTACATCATCAGCAGATCCCGGTGGAGGCTGTAATCCGCCCCGATCCGCACGGCAAAGTCCTGCACCTCGTTCATTTTGGTGGTTTTGGTCTTGACCTGGAGCACCAGATTGTCGGCGTCCTCATCTACCACATACTCGTGGGAGAGGTAGAGGGGGTCGGCCTCGATGCGCTCCAGATCGACCTGGGTCGTGCCAGAGAAGGCCACATGCCAGTCGCCGTCGGCGGCGATCACCGAACGGATGAGATACTGCTGGCCGGAGTAGGCCCCCTCGATGACCGCCGTGAAGAGGGCCATGGAGAGCAGAATGCCGATGACAGTGACCAGCGTCCGGGTGCGGTTGCGCAGCAGGGACTTGCGGGTGTAGGTGTTGAGAATATTCATGCCCGCGCCCTCCGGATGCGCTCATCCCGGGCGATGCGCCCGTCCTCGATGGCGAGGATGCGGTCGGCCTGGAGGGCGATGTTCTCATCGTGGGTGATGACGATGAGGGTCTGGTGGTATTTCACGTTGCTCTCCCGCAGCAGCTCCATGATCTCCTGACTGTTCTTCGAGTCCAGGTTGCCCGTCGGCTCGTCGGCCAGCACCACCGCCGGGGCGTTCATCAGCGCCCGGCCGATGCTGACCCGCTGCTGCTGGCCACCGGAGAGCTGGTTGGGCAGGTTGTTCTGCCGCCCGGCCAGGCCCAGGGTGTCCAGCAGCTCGCGCAGCCGCTCCTGATTGACCTCCCGTCCGTCCATCAGCACCGGCAGCGTCAGGTTCTCCACCACGTTCAGCACCGGGATGAGGTTGTAAAACTGGTAGATCAGCCCCACCTGCCGGCGGCGGAAGATGGCCAGCTGCTCCTCGTCCTGGGCGTAGACGTCCTGGCCGTTCAGCCAGACCGTGCCGCTGGTGGGCCGATCCACCCCGCCGAGGATGTGCAGCAGGGTGCTCTTGCCCGAGCCGGACGGGCCGATGATGGCAAGGAATTCCCCTTGCTCCACCGAAAAGGACACCCCGTCCAGAGCGCGCACCTCGTTCTCGCCGGAGCCGTAGATCTTTGTGAGGTCTTGGATTTTCAGAAGTTCCATTGTGATTCCCTCCGATTTTTGTTTGCGGGGCAAGTATACCAAAGGAAAGTGACAATCCGGTGACACAGAAAAAAATTTTTCCTGTCACGGATTGCCACCGTTGAATCAGACCACACTTTTATAGAACCGAACGGTAAAGCGGGCGCCGCCGCCGGAGGCATTGGCGGCCCGGATGGTGCCGTTCTGGGCGGCGACGATGCTGCGGGAGAGGGCCAGTCCGATGCCGATGCTCCCCTCCCCGGCGTCCTTCCCCTTGTAGAAGCGCTCAAACAGATGGGGCAGATCCTCCCGGTCAAAGCCGGGGCCGTTGTCCTCCACCGCGATCTCGGTAAACAGCGCCGTCTCCCGCGCCGTCACGGAGATCGCGCCCCCCGCGGGAGTGTGCTCCATGCAGTTTTTCAGCAGGTTGGACAGGGCCTCCGCCGTCCAACTGAGATCACCTGTGAAGCATTCTTCCTTCGCATCGATGGTCAGCGTCTGCCCCCGCAGCTCCAGGGGGATGTGCAGCGGCTCGGCGGCCTGATCGATGGCGGCGCGCACCGAAACCCTGTCCGCGCGGAACCGGGCGGTGCCCGCGTCGATCTTGCTGAGCTTCAACAGCGTCTCCACCAGCCAGTCGGTGCGCTCCAGCTGCCGCCGCAGCTCCCGCACCAGCTGGGCGCGGCGGGGGTAGGTCAGCTCCTCCTCCCGCAGCAGGGAGGCCACCAGATTCATGGTGGTCAACGGGGTGCGCAGCTGATGGAAAATATCCTCGATGGCCTCGGTCAGCCGCAGCTTGTCCGCCTGGAGCAGGTCGGACTGCTCCCGCAGCCGGACGGTCATCTTCTGGAGCTCGCTGCGCAGGACGGCCAGCTCCCCCTCGTCGCTCTCGCTGATGAGCACGCTGGTCTGGCCGTGCAGCACCCGGCTGATCTCCTGGGACAGCTCCTCCATGCGCCGGTATCGCCTGCGGGCGAACCAGAGGTGGACGCCGCAGAAGCCCCCTCCGGCGGCCAGAATCAGCAGGCTGCACAGCGGCGAGACCAGCAGAAGACCCAGCAGCGCAAGTGCCGCCGTCAGGCCGATGAGGGCGGCCAGCTCCCACTTCAATTCAGGGTTTCGCAGCAGCTTCATCTCAGTCCACCCGATAGCCCAGCCCGCGCACCGTCCGGATGATCTCCGGGTGCTGGGGGTCGTCCTCGATCTTCTCCCGCAGGCGCTTGATATAGACGGTCAGGGTGTTGTCGTTGACGAAGTCGCCCCCCACGTCCCAGATGTCCTCCAGCAGGTGGTTGCGGGTGAGCAGTCTGCCCCGGTTGTTCACAAAGGCCATCAGCAGCCGGTACTCCAGAGCGGAGAGGGCCACCTCCCCACCGCTTTTGGTGACGGTGCCCCGCTCCGTGTCGATCTCCACATTGCCCAGCGTCACCACCCGCTGCGCCCTGCCGCTTCTGCGCAGAACGCTGCGGATGCGGCTGACCAGCTCCCGGGGGCGGAAGGGCTTGGGGACATAGTCGTCCGCCCCCATGTCCAGCCCGCGCACCACGCTGTTTTCATCCCCCGACGCGGTGAGGAAGATGACCGGGAGGTTTTGCGCCTTGGCCGCGCCGCACACCGCAAAGCCGTCCCCCTGGGCCAGGGAGATGTCCACCAGCAGCAGGTCGATCTCCTCCCGCTCCATCCGCTGCTGCGCCTCCGCCGCGCCGGAGGCGGTCAGGGTGTCAAACCCCTCCAGCCGGAGATAGTCCTCCAGGGCGCGGACGATGGCCGCCTCGTCCTCCACGATCATGATTCTCTGCATGGCGCTTCCTCCCGTCCTGTTCTTTCGCGTCTCAAATTGATTTCTCTGTCAGTATAGCACCCGGCGGGACCGCCCGCAAGCGCCCCGGGGCACCTCCGCCCTCTGGGGGCTTGAAAAAGCCGGGGGGTTCTGCTATTATATAAATTGTATTATTATGCGCAGCTCTGCGCTTATCTTAAATATAAAGGAAGATCACATGAAATTCGAAGAACTCGGCCTCATACGTCCCATCCTGGCGGCGCTCTCTGAGCAGGGCTATCAGTCCCCCACCCCCATCCAGGAACAGGCCATCCCCGCCGCGCTGGCGGGGCGGGACGTGCTGGGCTGCGCCCGCACCGGCACCGGCAAGACCTGTGCCTTCGGCGCGCCCATTCTCCAGCGCCTCTCCCAATCCCCCAAGGCCGGACGACCCATCCGCGCCCTCATCCTCACCCCCACCCGGGAGCTGGCCATCCAGATCCAGGAGAATCTGGAGGCATACAGCCGCCACCTGCACGTCAAGAGCGTGGTCATCTTCGGCGGCGTGGGCCAGAATCCCCAGGTGGAGGCCATCCAATCCGGCTGTGACATTTTGGTTGCCACCCCCGGACGGCTGGAGGATCTGCACAACCAGGGCTTCATCGACGTCTCCCAGCTAGAGATTTTCGTGCTGGACGAGGCGGACCGCATGCTGGACATGGGCTTCATCCACGACGTAAAGAAGATTCTCACCTGGCTGCCCAGGCAGAAGCAGACCCTCTTCTTCTCCGCCACCATGCCCCAGGAGATCACCCAATTGGTGGACTCCCTGCTCCACAACCCGGTCAAAATCGCCGTGGACCCGGTGTCCTCCCCGGTGGAGGTCATCGACCAGAGCGTCTACTTCGTGGACAAGGGCAACAAGACCCGCCTGCTGGTGCAGCTCCTACAGGAAAAACGCATTCCCTCCGCCCTTGTCTTCACCCGCACCAAGCACGGGGCAAACAAGGTGGCGGGCGACCTGGTCAAGGCCGGGGTCTCCGCCGCCGCCATCCACGGCAACAAGTCCCAGACCGCCCGGCAGGCCGCCCTGGCCGGCTTCAAGGACGGCTCCGTCCGGGTGCTGGTCGCCACCGACATCGCCGCCCGGGGACTGGACATCGAGGATCTGGCCTGCGTGTTCAACTACAACCTGCCCGAGGTGCCGGAGACCTATGTCCACCGCATCGGCCGCACCGGCCGGGCGGGCAAGGACGGCGTCGCCATCTCCTTCTGCGATTACGGCGAAAAGCCCCTGCTGCGGGACATCGAAAAGCTGATCCGCCGCTCCGTCCCGGTGGTGGAGGGGCATCCCTTCCCCATGCAGGTCTTTGAGGTCCCCCTCAAGGACGCCAAGGGCCGCGTCATCAACCCGGAGGACGCGGAGGCCCGGGCCGCCGCCCGGAGCAAGAAGGCCCAGAAGAAGAAGGAGGCCCCCAAGCCCGTTGTCACCCTCCACCCGGAGGAAGCGCCGGAAAAGGCGCCCGCATCCCCCAAAAAGGAGAAGGCGAAAAAGCAGGCCGCTCCCGCAAAAGTTGAAAAGGGAATTCCCTTACCAGTTGAGGAACCGCAGGAGGAAGAGGTCTCCTTCGCCGCCATCCATCTGCCCGGGGAGCGGAAGTATAAGCGCCCGGAGCGCAAGCCCCTCTCCGCCCTGGACGAGATCGCCCCCGCCCTGCCGCCGGAGGAGATTCCCACCCCCAAATACGGCGTCAAGCGCACCGGCCACCTGCGCAACACCTTCTTCACCCACGAGGAGCAGTCCCGCTACGGCGGCGAGCCGGAGCCGCTGATGGACGCCACCTCCCGGCTCTTCTCCACCCGGAAGGCCATCCCCAAGCGCTATCAGGAGCCGGGCTACCGGCCGCCCCAGGCGGATCAGCCCGCCGAGGAGAAGAAGGGCAAGAAGGCGAAAAAGGCCAAATCCTCCGCCAAGGAGGCCCCCAAGGCCCAGACGGAGCCGGCCAAGACGGAGCAGGAGAAGAAGTCCGCCAAGCAGGAGGGCAAAAAGCAGGGCGCGAAACAGGAGCCCAAAAAGCAGCCCGCCCAGCAGGGGCAGAAGAAGCAGGGCGCAAAGCAGGAGGCCAAAAAACAGCCCGCCAAGCAGAAGAAGGCGGCCAAGCCCGCCTCCGGACAGGAGGAGGCAACCCAGCGTCTGCTGGCCCCCACCAAGAAGAAAAAGCGCAGCCACGACCGGCCGCCCCGGGAGCAGCGCTCCATCTACGGCGCCCACAAGAAGGACTCCACCGAGCAGTCCGGCTCCCTGATGAAGCCCTACTACCTGTCCGACGACTGAGGGAGGAGGCATTCCATCCATGAAACGCAAGCTGCCCCTCTTTCTGACCGCCGCCGCCCTGGTGGCGGTGGATCAGATCACCAAGGCCCTGACCCGGGCCCTGATTCCCCTGAACGCCAAAATCACCGTCATCCCCGGCCTGGTGGGCCTGACCCACATTCAGAACACCGGCGCGGCCTTCTCCTCCTTCAGCGGCGGCACCGCGCTGCTGGCGGTGATCTCGCTGGTGATGACGGTGGTGATCGCCGTGGCCATCTGCCGCGACTGGCTCAAGCACCCCTTTGCCCAATGGGTTCTGGCCGTCATCCTGGCCGGGGCCTTCGGCAACCTGATCGACCGGGTGCTCTTTCACCAGGTCACCGACATGATCGACACCCTGTTCATGAATTTTGCCGTCTACAACTTCGCCGATATCTGCGTCACCCTGGGTGCCATCGCCCTGGCGGTCTATATCATCTTCTTCTACGACAAGTACGAAAAAAAGGGGGACCGCAAAGCGGGCGGGAAGGAGCCGCAGCATGCTGCTGACGCTGACGACTGACCGCCCCGGCGAGCGGGCGGATCAATTCCTCTCCCGCAGCGTGGAGGGTCTGACCCGCTCCGCCGCCCAGCGGCTGCTGGAGCAGGGCAGGGTCACCCAGGACGGAGCCCCGATCAAAAAAAATGCCCGGCCCGACGCCGGGATCGCCCTGCTGGTCGAAATCCCCGACCCGGAGGAGGTTCCCATCGTCCCCCAGGACATCCCGCTGGACGTGGTCTACGAGGACGAGGACGTCATCGTGGTCAACAAGCCGGTGGGCATGGTGGTGCACCCCGCCCCCGGCCACCCGGACGGCACCCTGGTCAACGCGCTGCTGTGGCATTGCGGGGACAGCCTCTCCGGCATCAACGGCGAAAAGCGGCCCGGTATCGTCCACCGCATTGACCGGGACACCTCCGGCCTCATCATCGCCGCCAAGCATGACGCGGCCCACCTCGCCCTGTCCGCCCAGCTGGAGGATCACTCCCTGGCCCGGGTCTACGCCTGCGTCGTCCAGGGCGGTCTGCCCCAGGATGCAGGCACCATCGACGCCCCCATCGCCCGCCACCACACCGACCGGAAGCGCATGGCGGTGGTGCAGGGGGGCAAACGGGCCGTGACCCATTACGCCGTCCTCACCCGTTACAGCGGCTATACCTACGCCCAGTGCCAGCTGGAGACCGGCCGTACCCATCAGATCCGGGTGCATATGGCCCACATCGGCCACCCCCTGCTGGGGGATACCGTGTACGGCGGGCGGGCCGTCAAGTCCCTGGCGGGCCAATGCCTCCACGCCCGGCAGCTCACCTTTGTCCACCCCCGCACCGGGGAGACCATCCCGGTGGAGTGCCCTCTGCCCGACTGATTTTCCGCCGTGCTGGACAAGCTGGAGCGCGGTCAAAAGCTGTAATGCAGACAATGCGCGATCTGTAAAGGTGGTTTGATTTACATGAAATACCCCCGGCTCTTTTCCCCCATTGAGGTAAAACCCGGCTTCTCCCTGAAAAACCGGATCATCCAGGCCGCGATGCACTGCGGCTTCACCCCCGACGGAACCCCCACCCCCCAGTTCCGGGAATACTACAAGGCCCGGGCCAGGGGCGGCGCGGGGCTGCTGATCGTGGGGGCCTGCCGCTTTGAGGGCACCGGTGCCCGGCCCAACGTGATGCGGCTGGTGGACGACGGGGACGTCGCCCTCTGGCGGCCCTTCGTGGACGAGATCCACGCACTGGATGCCAAAATCGCCGTCCAGCTCTTCCACGCCGGGCGCTATGTGGCCAGCGGACAGAATGCCGACGGCACCGACGCTCTCTCCCCCAGCGCGGTCTACTCCTCCTTCTCCCGCTCCACCCCGCGGGAGATCACCGTGGAGGAAATCCATCGAATCGTGGAGGAATGGGCCGCCGGGGCAGTCCGGGCCCAAAGGGCCGGATTTGACGCGGTGGAGATCATCGGCTCCGCCGGGTATCTGATCTCCCAGTTCCTCTCCCCCGTGACCAACCTGCGCACCGACGACTACGGCGGCTCCCCGGAGAACCGCCGCCGTTTCCCGCTGGAGGTGATCCGCGCTGTCCGCGCCGCCGTGGGGCCGGATTATCCCGTCCTGTTCCGGCTGAGCGGCAAGGATTTCATCCCCGGCTCCAACGGCCTGGAGGAGGCGAAGCAGTTCGCTGCCCTGGCCCAGCAGGCGGGGGTCGATCTGCTGAACGTCACCGGAGGCTGGCACGAGACCACCGTCCCCCAGCTCCCCGGCGACCTGCCCCGGGGCGGCCTGCGCTATCTCGCCGCCGGGATCCGGGAGGCCGTCACCATCCCGGTTTCCATGGCAAACCGCATCAGCACCGCGGCGGTGGCGGAGGAGCTGCTCGCCACCGAGCAGGCCGATCTGGTGTCCATGGGTCGGGTGCTGCTGGCCGACCCGGAGCTGCCCAACAAGGCCCGGATGGGCCGCGCCGACGAGATCCGCCCCTGCGTGGCCTGCAACCAGGGCTGCCTGGTGGGCGCCTTTTTCGACCGGCCGGTGTGCTGCCTGGCCAACGGCCTGGGCGGTCGGGAATTTGAGCTGGCCCCCGCCCCCCGCAAGGGAGACCGGGTGCTGGTGGCGGGCGGTGGTCCCGCCGGGTGTGAATGCGCGATCCGGCTGGCAGAGCGGGGCTACCGCGTCACCCTATGGGAGGCCGGCGGAGCGCTTGGCGGACAGCTCAACCTGGCCGCCCGCTGCCCCGCCAAGGGGGAGTTTGGCACCCTGGTGCGCTATTTCGCCACCATGCTCACAAAACACGGCGTGGAGGTGCGCCTGCATCAAATCGCCACCGCCGAGGCCATCCAGGCCGCCGGGTTTGACCGGGTGGTGGTCGCCGTGGGCGGACAGCCCAACCCGGTGCCCCTGCGCTCCGACTCCATCCAGATCGTCACCGGCGAGGAGATCCTGACCGGGGCCGTCATCCCCGGCAAGCACGTCGTCATCGTGGGCGGCAGCTTCAAGGGGGTGGAGGTGGCCCGCTGTCTGGCCCGCAGGTCCGCCCCCGACGGGGAGGAGCTCTTTTACCTCATCACCCAGCGGGCGGAGACCCCGGAGACGGCGGCCCACATGGCCGACCATATGTCCCGCTCCATCACCCTGGTGGAGCAGAAGAAGAAAATCGGCTACGGCTACGAGCCCGGGGTAGCGTGGACGGTCCTGCAGGATCTGCACCGGCTCCATGTCCGGCTGAAGAAAAACACCACCCTGCTCTCCCTGGGAGACGGGCCGTCACGCTGGAGAGCGTGGACAGGGAGGGCAATGCCTCCCGCAGCGAACTCCCCTGCGACACCCTGGTCTACGCCGCCGGGGTACATCCCGACGATGCGCTGACCCGCGCACTGCAGGCGGTGGGGATCGAGGCCGTCTCCATCGGCAACTGCGCCAGGCTGGGCCGGGCCATCGACGCCATCCGCGCCGCCACCGAGGTGGGACTGCGATTCTGAGCGCCTATTGCTCCACGGTTATACCGGCGCTCAAAAACAAAATATCCCTTTTCCCCCCGGTGTGCTATAATATCCATACACCAATGTTCCGAAAGGATGAACCGACTTATGAATCGTTTAACAGGAAAAGTCTCCGTCATCACCGGTGCCAATTCCGGCATCGGCAAGCGCACCGCCGAGATCTTCGCGGAGGAGGGCTCCGACCTGGTGCTGGTGGCCCGGCGCCTGGACAAGCTGCAGGAGGTGGAGGCCGCCTGCGCCGCCAAGGGCGTCAAGGTCATCTCCGTCTCCGCCGACGTCAGCAAGTATGAGGACTGCCAGCGGGTCATTCAGCAGACCATCGCCACCTTCGGCCGCATCGACGTGCTGGTCAACAACGCCGGCATCGCCGACAAGCACCGCCCCATCACCCGCTGCGACGTGGACTGGTGGGATCATGTGATCCAGGTGGATCAGTACAGCGTGTTCTACATGATGAAGGAGGCCCTGGTGCACATGGAGGCCGCCCACTCCGGCTCCATCATCAACATCTCCTCCATCGGCGGCACCAGCTATAACTCCGGCATCTCCTACTCTGCCGCCAAGACCGCCGTGATCTCCATGTCCAAGAACGTGGCCCTCCAGTTCGCCGGACAGGGCATCCGGGTCAACGTGGTGGCCCCCGGCCCCACTCCCACCGCCCTGAACACCCCGGAGCAGATCTCCACCTTCGACGGGGAGTTCGCCGCCCAGTGCGCCCGCCATTTTGACGACACCGTGCCCGAGGTCAGCGTGGACGACCAGGCCTACGCCATCCTGTTCTTCGCCTGCGACGAGAGCCGCGGCTGCAACGGCCAGGTCATCGTGGTGGACAACGGCAGGACGATTTAAAAATCAAAAAAAGTGCGGATGCTGCTCTTCCAGCGTCCGCACTTTAATCATCCGAAAGGCCATGCAGATAGGCGATGGCCTTTTCTTTTTTGCGCTCATTCAGTTTTTGAAACAGGGCCAGCGCCAGCTCATCCTGCGTTGTCACAGGCCCAGTCTCCAGCAGCCGATCCGAACGCCCCATCAGGTAATCCATACTGACATGGAACAGATCGGCCATCTTTTCAATAGATTGATATCGTGGGTAGCATTTTCCCTTTTCATAAGCGCTGATTGTCTCCTGAGAAACACCCAATTCAACGCTTAACCTGACCTGGGTCATTCTATGCTGTTCCCGTAGCTCCTTAATGCGATTCATACAGATCACCTTTTTTATAATACAATTTATACTTGTATTTTTTAGGTGTTTATGTTATATTATTAGAAATTAAATTTGTATCATCCGCAACACTATATTCTGGAGGTGCAAAAGATGAAAAAGGCATTATCATTTTTACTCATATTTACAATCTCAATGACATTGCTTGCCAGTTGCGGCGAGGCCAGCCAGGTAAGTAATGATGCCGCCCACGAAACAATCTCTTCACTAACCGCCGAGAATGAAGCCCTTACTAAGAAGTTAGAAGAAGCAGAACAGGCAAACAGCGAATTACAGGCAGATTATGATATTCTGTCGGCACAATACAGCTCTTTGGAAACATCATTTAACGAGTATAAGGCAAAGATGGCCCCATACGAGGAATTGGACGAGGCAGAAGCCCAAGTGCGCCAAATCGAAGCAAATGCCGCAATAGAAGCCGCGCAGAGAGAGGCCGAAGCTGCCGCCGCTGCCGAGGCTGCAGCACTGGAAGAAAGGGAGCGGCAGGGATACGACACAGGAATTACATACGATCAGCTTGCCAGAACCCCGGATGATTATGTCGGAGAACTTGTGAAATTTACAGGTAGTGTTGTTCAAGTGACCGAAGGTGACGGATTGGTTGGAATCAGATTCGCTATTAATGGTAATTATGACCAAATTATCTATTGCGAGTATGAATCCACTATTGTTTCATCTCGTGTATTGGAGGATGATTACATTACGATATACG
>JAFVAS010000124.1 GCA_017480395.1 Oscillospiraceae bacterium
GACCTTTGCGCCCAGGAGCCGCATGCGGTAGACGTTGAGCGACTGGCGCTCGCAGTCCTCCCTGCCCATGTAGATCTCGCACTCCATGCCCATCATGGCCGCGACCGTGGCCGTGGCGACGCCGTGCTGGCCGGCGCCGGTCTCCGCGATCACGCGCGTCTTGCCCATGTGCCTGGCCAGCAGCATCTGGCCCAGCACATTGTTGATCTTGTGGGCGCCGGTGTGGTTCAGATCCTCCCGCTTGAGATAGACCCTTGCGCCCCCCAGGTCGCGGGTCATCTTCTCCGCGAAGTAGAGGGCGGAGGGCCGCCCGGCGTAGTCCCGGTAGAGCGCGTCCAGCTCCGCAAGGAAGTCGGGGTCATGTTTGTAGTGGTTGTAGGCCTCCTCCAGCTCGATGACAGCGTTCATCAGCGTCTCCGGGAGGTACTGCCCGCCGTGGATGCCAAAACGTCCGTTGGACATGGGATCACCTCTGTTTGTCGCTTGTTTTTGCATTTAAATCAGAAAAGTAAAAGGTGGAAAGCCAACTCACAGCCGGGGGCTGTGAGTTGGAAAAGGGGCTTTGGTTTATTTGCCGAAGACCTTGATATAGTCCTCCTGGAACTTGACGATGCCCTGGTCGGTCAGGGGGTGCTTTGCCATCTGCTCGATGACCTTGAAGGGGACGGTGGCAATGTCGGCACCGGCGCGGGCGCAGCCCAGCACATGGCTGGTGTTGCGGACAGAGGCGGAGATGATCTGGGTGTCGATATCGGGATAGAGGCTGAAGATGTTGGCGATGTCCTCGATCAGGGCCAGACCGTCCTCGTTGATGTCGTCCAGACGGCCGATGAAGGGGCTGACATAGGTGGCCCCGGCCCGGGCGGCCAGCAGGGCCTGGTTGGCGCTGAAGATCAGGGTGCAGTTGGTGGGAATGCCCTCCTTGGAGAGAACCTTGATGGCCTTCAGGCCCTCGGTGGTCATGGGGATCTTGACCACCATATGCTGGGGATCAATGGCGAAGATCTCACGTCCCTCCCGGATCATGCCCTCCGCGTCCTCGGTGGTGGCCTTGACCTCGCCGGAGATGGGGCCGTCCACGATGGCGCAGATCTCCTTCAGGGTCTCGGCGTAGTCCCGGCCCTCCTTGGCGATCAGGCTGGGGTTGGTGGTGACGCCGGCGATGACGCCCATCTCGTTGGCGCGGCGGATCTCCTCCACATTGGCGGTGTCGATAAACAGTTTCATTTTGGTTCACCTTTTCCTTTCTTTGATCCCCCGCACCGAGGCGATGACGGAGGAAATTTTGGCTTTATCCTTGCGTTTTCCGGTCTCGACCCCGCTGGAGAGGTCGAGGCCGTAGGGGTGGAGCTGCCTGACGGCCCGAACCGCGTTGTGCGGCCCCAGTCCGCCGGCCAGGAAGTAGGGGCGGTCAAAGCCGGAGAGCAGCGACCAGTCAAAAACCTCGCCGCTGCCCGCGCCGCTGTCCAGCAGGATCTGATCGGCGCAGCAGCCCTCGGCGGCGGCCAGGTCGGCGGCGGAGGCGATGCGGAAGGCCTTCCACACCTCCTTGCCGGTCTCGCTCTGGAGGGCGCGGATATAGTCCTCGTCCTCCTGGCCGTGGAGCTGCAGAATGTCCACGGTGCCGGAGCGGAGCAGCGCGACGGCGGTCTCCAGCGGCTGGTTGACGATCACGCCCACCGCCGGGATGCCAGGGTTCAGCAGCCGCACCAGGGAGCGGCACTCCTCGTCGCTGATATAGCGGTGGGAGCGGGGGTAGTGGAGGATGAAGCCCGCGTAGTCCGGGAGGTATTGGTTTACATAATCAATATCCTGCTCCCGGGACAGGCCGCAGATCTTGATCTTGGTCATTTAACCGATTCCTTTCAGTTGATCCAGCATCGCCCGCTTGTCGCCGGCGCGCATCAGGGTCTCGCCGATCAGCACCGCGTCGGCCCCCACCCGCCGCAGGGCGGCCACATCCTCCGCCGTCTGGACGCCGGACTCGGCGACGTAAAGGGCGGAGGCGGGGATCCGGTCCCGCAGCCGGGCGGCGTTGGAGAAGTCCACGGAAAAGTCCTTCAGATTGCGGTTGTTGACGCCGATGATACTGGCTCCGGCGGAGACGGCGGAGGCGATCTCCGCCTCGTCGTGGGTTTCCACCAGGGCGGCGAGGCCCAGGGCGTCGCACACCTCCAGCCAACGGGCGATTTGCCCGGCGGGGTGGAGGGCGCAGATCAGCAGTACGCAGTTGGCCCACATCAGGCGGGCCTGGTAGAGCTGGTAGTCGTCCACCACAAAGTCCTTGCGGAGCATGGGCGTTTTGACGGCGGCGCGGATTTCCATAAAAATATCGTCGGAGCCCAGGAACCACTTGGGCTCCGTCAGGCAGGAGATGCAGTCCGCCCCCGCCGCCTCGTAGGAGCGGGCGATGTCCAGATAGGGGAAGTCGGGGGAGATGATCCCCTTGGAGGGGGAGGCCTTTTTCACCTCGCAGATGAAGCCCAGCTCCCTCCCCCGCAGGGCGGCGTCAAAGGCGGCTCCGTCGGCCCTTCCGGCGTCTGCGCAGCGCTCCTTCAGCTCCTCCAGGGGGTGCTGCCGCCGATCCGCCTCCACCCGGAGGCGGGCGTAGTCGGCGATGGTGTCCAGGATCGTCGCCATGGGATCACGCGCGGGTGGCCTGGACGAATTCGTCCAGCTTGGAGCGGGCCTTGCCCGAGTCGATCAGCTCCGCAGCCAGGGCCACGCCGTCGGAGATGCTGGCGGCCTTCCCGGCCACATAGAGGCCGCAGGCGGCGTTGAGCAGCACCACGTCGCGCTTGGGCCCCACCAGGGAGCCGGAGAGGATCTGGCGGGTGATCTCGGCATTGTAGTCGGGGTCGCCGCCCACGATGTCCTCCTTGGTGCCCCGCACCAGGCCAAAGTCCTCCGGGGCGATGGTGTAGGTCTTGTACCAGCCGTCCCGGAACTCGCACACGGAGGTGGGGGCGCTGATGGAGACCTCGTCCAGCTTATCCTGGCCGTAGACCACCAGTCCCCGGCGCACCCCCAGGGCGGAGAGCACCTGGGCCATGGGCTGGAGCAGATATTCGTCGTAGACGCCCAGCACCTGATAGACCGGCTTGGCCGGGTTGGTCAGGGGCCCGAGGATGTTGAACACGGTGCGGAAGCCCAGCTCCCGGCGGATCGCGCCGACATACTTCATCGAGGTGTGGTAGACCTGGGCGTGCATGAAGCAGATGCCGGTCTGCTGGAGCACCTGCTCCATCTTCTTGGGGTCGAGCTTGACGTCCACCCCCAGGGACTCCAGCACGTTGGCCGCGCCGGACTGGGAGGAGGCGGCGACATTGCCGTGCTTGCTCACCGGCACCCCGGCAGCGGCGATGACGATGGCGGAGGTGGAGGAGATGTTGATGCTGTGGGCGCCGTCCCCGCCGGTGCCGACGATCTCCAGGGTCTCCAGATTGCCCCGGTCGAAGGGGATGGCGTGATCCCGCATGGCGGCGGCGCAGCCGGAGATCTCGTCGATGGTCTCGGCGCGGGTGCTCTTGGTGGACAGGGCCGCGAGGAACGCGGCGTTCTGGGTGGCGGTGGTCTGGCCGCTCATGATCTCGTTCATGACGGCGTAGGACTCCTCATAGGACAGATCCTGCTTCTGCACGATCTTGACGATTGCCTCTTGAATCATAACGCAAATACCTCCTAAAATCAATTCTTAATCGTTCTGAATCTGAAGAAATTGCCGCAGCATGGCCGCCCCGTCGGGGGTCAGGATGCTCTCGGGATGAAATTGCAGGCCGAAGACCGGGAAATCCCGGTGCTGCACGGCCATGACCTCCC
>JAFVAS010000125.1 GCA_017480395.1 Oscillospiraceae bacterium
ACAGCATCTCTGAGGGATTCGGAATCTCCCGCAGGCCCGCATCCAACATCTCAAACACACCGATTTCATTGGTTGCGCCAAATCGATTTTTGGCCGCCCTCAAAATGCGGAACGCCATGTGCTGATCGCCCTCAAAGTACAGCACGCAGTCCACCATGTGCTCCAGCACCTTCGGGCCGGCAATGGAACCCTCTTTGTTGATATGTCCGATGACAAAAACGGTGATGTCCTCCGATTTGGCCAGGTTCATCAGCGCTGTGGTACATTGCTTCACCTGAGAGACGCTGCCCGGTGTGCTGTCGGTGGAGGCCATGCTCATAGTCTGGATGGAGTCTACAATCAGGATATCAGGCTTGCAGGTGTGCACCGCCTCGATAATGTCCTCCAGATCGGTCTCGCTGAGGAGAAACAGGGTCTCCCCTGCCACCCCCAGGCGCTCCGAACGCAGCTTGATCTGTCTTGCAGATTCCTCACCAGATGCGTACAAAACGGTGCAATTTTTGCACAATTCATTGCATATTTGCAACATTAATGTGGATTTTCCGATGCCAGGCGCGCCGCCGATCAGCACCAAAGAGCCCTTGACCGCGCCGCCTCCCAGCACGCGATCCAGCTCGTTCATCCCAGTCTGGAAGCGCAGCTCATCGGTGGTTTCGATCTCCTGGAGCTTCATGGGCCGGGGCGCTCCGCGCAGGCCGGAGGAGCGCTTGGCCGTTGCTGATTTTGCCTGGCTCGGCTGCTCCACAATGGTGTTCCACTCGCCGCAGGCGGGGCATCTCCCCTGCCATTTTGCCAGCTCATTGCCGCATTGTGTGCAATAAAACAAGGTTTTATTTTTCACATTGCACACCTCTTTCTGTCTTTTATTCTGATGCAAAGGAATAGGTCAGGTAGGAATCCGCGATGACCAGCGCCAGCTGGCATTGATACTCGTCCTGCTCCAGCAGACGGGCCTCCTCTCCGTTGGAGAGAAAGCCGCACTCCACCAGGATGGCGGGGCAGGTGATGTGATTCATGAGGAAAATGTCCTCGGTGATCTGCTTGGAGCGCCGGGTATTCTCTGGCTGAAGCGCGTCTGCCATCAGGGACTGAGTGAAGACGCCCCATTGCTCGCTGCCGCCGGTGGGGGCGTAAAAGACCTGTGTTCCCCAGGCTTTGGGGGTGGAGAAGATGTTCTGATGTATGCTGATCAGCGCGGCGGGCTTGCTGGCCTCGATCAACTCCACCCGGTGCTCCAGATCAGAGCGCTTCATCTTGACGATGGTGTCGGCGGAGCTGTCCTTGAGGGAATAGTCCCCCGCCCGGGTCAGCACCGCAGGGATGCCCCAGAAGCCGCAAATGTCTCGCATTTTTAGGACGATGGCCAGGTTGATCTGGCTCTCCGGGGTTCCGGTCAGCGAGATTGCGCCGCCGTCCTCCCCGCCGTGCCCCGCGTCCAGAATCAGCGTCCGCTGCGCAAAGCGCATGGGCTGAAAGCAAGGGGCTTCCCCCTGGTGCCGCGCAGTCCATAAGAAGAGCATAATGAGAATCATAACACCGAGCAGTCCGGCCATCCATCTTTTCTTCATCCAAATCACCCGAAGCAAATCTATGCGATTCTGCCTTCAGATAGACGTGCTGTTCAGGCTCCAGTCGATGGGGGCCTCCCCGTGTTCCTGCAAAAACGAGTTCACTTTGCTGAAGGGTCTGGAGCCGAAAAAACCCCGGCTGGCGGAGAGCGGACTTGGATGATTGGATGTCAGGATCAGGCGGGGCTTCCCGCCCTCCCCCAGGTGGTTATCCTGAATTTTTTTCTGGGCGGATTTGCCCCACAACACATAGGCGACGGGCTGCGGCTGCGTCTCCACCACGTCGATTAAATGAGAGGTGAAGCGCTCCCACCCCCACCTCTGATGGCTGTTTGCCTGGCCCTCATAGACGGTCAGGACGGTGTTCAGCAGCAGGACGCCCTGCCGCGCCCAGTCCTCCAGACAGCCGTGATCTGGCGGCGTGAGGCCCAGGTCGGCGTGGAGCTCCTTATAGATATTCCGCAGAGAGCGCGGAACCGGCACACCGGGGCGGACGGAAAAGCTCAGTCCATGGGCCTGCCCCATCTCGTGATAGGGGTCCTGTCCGAGAATCACACATCGAACAGCTTTTGGAGAAGTGAGGCGCAGGGCGGTGAACAGATCCTCCCGGGGCGGAAAAACTGGAGGATCTGCGGCCTGATAGGCCAGATCGACCCGTTGTAGCAACTCCGTGCACCAGGGCAAATCCTGGATTGGCGCAAGATAAGGCGCCCAGGCGCCGAGATCGTAGTCGGACAGAGGCATCTCCCTCTCCCCTTTCTCCCATTCCATTGACGTTCCGGGCGTGGATATGGTATCATATCGACACAAACCCGGGAGGAACAGATATGATTAAGGTGTTTGATCTGGATGGAACGCTGCTGGACTCCAACGGAGTGTGGCGCACCATCGATGAGGAATTTGTGGGCCGACGCGGCTGCGTGCTGACCCAGGAATACAATGATTATGTGGCCCATGCGATCTTCCCCGACGCCGCACGATTCACCAAACAGTACTATCATCTGGATGAAAGCGAGGAGGAGATCATGGCGTCCTGGCTGGATCAGGCGTGGCAGGCCTATTCAGCGGAGCTCCCCCTCAAGCCTGGGGCCAAGGCGTATCTGGAGCAGTGCCGCAGACAGGGGGAACGGCTGGCGCTCTTTACCTCCAGCGAGCCGAGACTCTGCCGGGCCGCCCTGACCCACCATGGGATTCTGGACGCCTTCGATGGCCTTTATTTCGCCCAGATGCTCCAGATGGAGAAGAAATACACCGAATCCTTTGTACGGCTCAGCGCTCTTCTGGGGGAGCCTGTGGAGGAATGTATCCTGTATGACGACTCCCCCGTCGCATGCCGCTCCGCCAAGGCCGCCGGATGGCAGGTCGTTGGAATCAGAGACCCGTTTTTCAGCCACCTGGAGGCAGAGCTGCGCGCCAACTGCCACCGCTGTATCGACGGATTTCCCGACCTCTTATAATTGATATTCTATCACGCAGACCATAGAAAAGCAAGGAGCACACGCCTGACCGGTGACGGGGCGTGAGCTCCTTATGCTTTATCTTACGTCTGCTGTTTCTTCAAATGGCTGGAGGCGGAGTTCAGCATCAGGCGCTTGGTGCCCACGTTGTCAAAGGCAATCTCCACCAGCGCGTCGCCGCCCATGGGTGAGATCGAGATGACCATCCCCACCCCAAAGGCGTCGTGGACAACCATCTCCCCTTTTTGCAGGGCGATGGCACGCCCCTTCCGCCCACTTACGATGCTGGAGGTATTGGAATAGACGCTCCGGCGCGGACGCGGTTCCTGCCGCTGTCTCTGGGGATAGAGATCGGAATAGGTCTGATCAAACGATCCGCGATTCGATGTCTCGCCTCTCCCCTGCCAGTAGCCACCGTACTCCCGTTCGGTGTCGTAGATACTGCGGCCGGAACGCTCCAGCAGCTCCCCGGGAATCTCATCCACAAAGCGGGACATGCGATTGGCCGTCGTGCGCCCAAAGAGCATCCGCTGCGAGGCACAGGTCAGGAAGAGCTGCTTCCGGGCGCGGGTCAGGGCGACATAGCAAAGCCGTCGCTCCTCCTCCATCTCGTCCTGCTCTCCGATGGCCCGGGTGCCGGGGAAAATGGTCTCCTCCATGCCGACCAGAAACACGGTGTCGAACTCCAGGCCCTTCGCGGAATGAATGGTCATCATGGAGACACAGGGCTCGTCGGGGTTGCGGTTGTCCAGGTCGGTGTAGAGGGAGACCTCGTCCAAAAATCCGGCCAATGTGGGCTCCTCCGCGTTTTCGATATAGCCCTGGATGGAGGACTTCACCTCCTGCACGTTTTCGATGCGGGTGCGGTTCTCCAGAGTGTTCTTGGCCTCCAGCGCGGCGATGTAGCCGGTCTCCTCCACCACACGGTCGTAAAACTCCAGCAGATCCAGATCCGGCTGCTGTGCAGCCAGGCGAAGTCCCTCAATCAACTCTGTGAATTTTCCCAGCTTCGCCGCCGATTTGGTCAGCGCCGGAAATTCTGACGCCCGCAGCAGGATAGAATAGATCGGACAGCCCTCCTGCCGGGAGAGGGTCTCCGCCTGCTCCACCGTGCGGGCACCGATTCCCCGGGTCGGCGTGTTGATGATGCGTTTCAGGCGCAGGTCGTCGGCGGGGTTGTGTATGACGCAGAGATAAGCCAGCATATCCTTGACCTCCGCACGGTCAAAGATTTTGGTTCCGCCATAGACCACATAGGGGATTCCGTTTCGCTTGAAGGCATATTCCAGCTGGTTGGACTGGGCGTTCATCCGATAGAGGATGGCATAATCCTTCCACGGATTGCCCTGGGCGACGCCGGCGATGATCTGGGAGGCCACATACTGCGCCTCGTCGCTCTCGTTCATCGCGGTATACGCCTGAATCGGAGCGCCCCCCTCCTGGGCGGTCCACAGCGTCTTCCCTTTCCGGCCCACATTGTTCTGAATGACCGAGTTGGCCGCCTCCAGAATGTTCTGTGTGGAGCGGTAGTTCTGCTCCAGCCGAATGACCCGTGCGCCGGGGTACTGCTCCTCGAAGGAGAGAATATTTTCGATGGTGGCCCCGCGGAAGCGGTAGATCGACTGGTCATCGTCGCCCACCACACAGATATTGTTCCACTTCCCCGCCAGCAGCGCGGCGAGGAGATACTGCATGTGGTTGGTATCCTGGTATTCGTCGATCAGAACATAGCGGAACTTGTTCTGCCAGTAACCGCGCACATCCTCGTCCTGTTGAAGCAGGCGAACCGTGTGGAGAATGATGTCGTCAAAATCCAGGGCGTCCGCCGCCCAGAGACGGCGCTCGTACTCCTGATAGATTTCAGCGATCCGTTTGAGCCGGTAGTCCCCGCTCTGCTGGCTCTCCCGGGCAAAATCCGCAGCCAGAAGCATCCCATCCTTGGCCCGGGAGATATAGCCCAGCACCGTGCGGGGCGGATACATCTTGTCGTCCAGCTCCAGCGCCTTCAAAATCTCCTTGATGACGCGGATGGAGTCATCGGTGTCATAGATGGTGAACCGATTGGAAAAGCCCAGCCGGTCAATGTCCCGGCGCAAAATGCGCACACAGGCGG
>JAFVAS010000016.1 GCA_017480395.1 Oscillospiraceae bacterium
AAGTATCAGTGGCTCTCCATCCCGCTGGAGCTCCAAGGCTTCATTGTCCGCAAGGACGGCACCACCGTCCAGGTGCGACTGGGCGGCGAGCCGGGGGATCCCTATCTCTGCATCCCCGACCTGCTGCCCCATCTGGCGGTCAAGCAGTCCGCCAATCCTATGGGCACCGCCGTCGACCCTGAGCACCTGAACATCTTCATCGGTTCCTAGCCCTACCCGGACAGCAAGGTCAACGACCGCATCAAGCTGATGGTGCTCGACCTGCTCAACCAGAAGTACGGCATCACCGAGGAGGACTTCCTCTCCGCCGAGCTGTGCGCCGTTCCCGGCTTCAACGCCTGCGACATCGGCCTGGACCGCTCCATGATTGGCGGCTACGGTCAGGATGACCGGGTCTGCTCCTACGCCGCGCTCCAGGGCCTTTTCAGGGCAGAGAAGCTGGGCAAGACCGGCGTGTGCGTGCTGGCCGACAAGGAGGAGATCGGCTCTGAGGGCGTCTCCGGCATGCAGTCCCGGGCCTTTGAGACCTTTGTGACCGATCTGTGCGACAGCCAGGGCGTCTCCCTCCAGGTCTGCTTCGAGCACTCCTTCTGCCTGTCCACCGATGTGACCGCCTGCTATGATCCCAACTACGCCGAGGTCTATGATAAGCGCAACTCCAGCCTCATCAACCGGGGTGTGGGGCTGTGCAAGTACACCGGCTCCCGGGGCAAGTCCGGCGCCTCCGACGCCTCTGCCGAGGTCATGGGCTATGCCCGCAGGGTGTTCAGCGAGGCCGGTGTGCTCTGGCATGTGGCGGAGCTGGGCAAGGTGGACGAGGGCGGCGGCGGCACCGTGGCCCTCTATATGGCAAACCGCAACATTGACACCGTGGACGCCGGTGTCTCCGTGCTGGGGATGCACGCCCCCTTCGAGGTCACCGGTAAGCTGGACTGCTATATGAATTACCGGGCCATGAAGGCCATCTTTGAAGCCTGAGTTTGTTTCTGTTTTGATGCCCCGCGGAGGACAACCCTGTCCTCCGCGGGGTTTTCGGGGGATGAGAAAACTTTATGTCAACTTTTCTGGAAAAGGGACTGGAAATATCTCTCCTTTTATGATAATATAAATTAGTATCGCTTTGTTTGAGGGAGGATACGGTTTTATGAATTATCTTTACACGGCATTTCTCGGCCTGGTGCAGGGCATTGCAGAGTTTTTGCCCATCTCCAGCTCCGGCCACCTGTCCCTGTTCCAGAATTTCCTGGGGCTGCAGTCGGCGGAGGAGTCCAATCTCTTCCTGGACGTACTGCTGCATCTGGGCACACTGATCTCGGTGTTCATCTATTACTGGAGTGACATCAAGGGCATGATTCTCGAATTCTTCCGGGGCTGCGCCGCGCCGGTACATCCCGATCCGGAGGAGAAGCAGGTGCCCGCCTCCCGGCGGCTGGTGCTGCTGGTCATCATCGGCACGCTGCCCCTGTTCGTCATTCTTCCGATCAAGAAGTATATCGACGGCCTGTACAACAACACCTGGTTCATCGGCTTTGCCCTGCTGTGCACGGGTGCGCTGCTCTACATCTCCGACCGGCTGGCCCGGGGGAAGAAGGGCCCCCTCACCACCACCATTCCCGATGTCATTATCATCGGCTTTGCCCAGGCGCTGGCCACCATTCCCGGCCTGTCCCGCTCCGGCACCACCATCTCCGCCGGTATGATGCGGGGCTGCAAGCGGGAATTTGCCGTGCGCTATTCCTTCCTGCTCTCCATTCCCGCCGTCATCGGAGCCAATATCCTCAGCCTGGTGGATGCGATTCAGGAGGGGATCAACTGGTCGCTTATGCCCGCCTATCTTCTGGGCGTTGTGGTGGCCGCTGTCTCCGGCTACTTTGCCATCCGCCTGGTCAACGTCCTGTCTAAAAAGGGCAAATTCGGATACTTCGCCTATTACTGCTGGGGCGTGGGCATCCTCACTTTGATTCTCAGCGCCGTTCTCTAAGCATCGCTTGGGGAGAAAGGGGTTTATCCAATGGCATCCACAAAAGCGTCTACCAGCCGCTCCGGCTCCACCGGCGGGACAAAAAAGAAGAGCACGTCCTCCGCCAGCCGGAGCAGCACCACCCAAAAGAAGACGACCTCCAGCCGCAGCACGTCATCTGGAAAGGGAAAGGGGAGCGGCAGCTCCGCCCGCCGCACCACCTCGTCCCGCTCCAGCGCCGCCAAGCGCAGGAACACAAAACAGGTTCAGCCCATCCGCCGGGAGGTGGGTGCGCTGATCTGCCTGCTGTTGGCCATCTTTGCCGGGCTGGGTTACTTCAATATCAAGGCGATCTTCATCACCTTCTTCACCAACCTGCTGAAGGGCCTGTTCGGCTATGGCTTCTGGTTTGTGCCGCCCATGCTGCTGGTCTGCGCGGGGATTCTGTTCTTCCACCGGGGCCGCCCCGTCAAGCGCCGGGTGATCTGCGCCCTGTTGGTGCCGGTTTTTTTGAGCAATCTGATCCATCTGCTGGCCGTTCCCGGCGAGTTCGGATTGACCAAGATCCCCGATCTGTGGAAGGCTGGACTGGAGCTGAAGTCCGGCGGTGTGATCTCCGGCTGGTTCAGCATTCTGTTCAGCACGATCTTCAGCCGCATCGGCGCGGCCATCCTCTTCCTGCTGGCGCTCTTCTTCTGCAATATGACGATCACGAAGATCACGCCGGTGGACATCTGGGACGGCATTGTCTCCGCCGTTTCCGCTCTGCGGGATTACATCCGCTCCCGTCCGGAATATGAGGAGGAGCCGGACTATTTCGGCTCCGATGAGGACGAGCCCCAGCAGGCTCCCTCGGCCCTCAGCCGCGTGAAAAAGCACCGCAAGGGTACCCCGGTGCCGGAGCATGAGATCACTCAGGTCGAGACGGAAGGGGCCCCGGCGGTCAGACGCCGTTCTCGCCGCTCCGATATCGATATTCCGCTGGATGACGAGCCCGCTGTCCCGGATAGCGAGTCTGGTCGCTCCTACTTTGACAATAAGC
>JAFVAS010000126.1 GCA_017480395.1 Oscillospiraceae bacterium
CATGAAGGAGGCACCCACGCCGTTCATGACCATGAAGTTGCCGATCAGGCTGGCGTCCGCGTGGAAGGCAAAGCGCAGGATGGTGAACCAGATGGACACGTCCAGCAGGCCCAGGCCCACGACGGTGAAGCCCATGACGGAGCCGGAAGAGAAGGCGACCCGCAGGCCCTTGTTCAGGCTCTCAGAGGCGGCCTGCGCGGTGAGGGCGTTGGCGTTGGTGGCGATCTTCATGCCGATGAAGCCGGCCAGCATGGACCAGAATCCGCCGGTGACGAACGCAAAGGGGGTGACGCGGCTCAGCATCTGGCCGCCGGAGGCGAACGCGATGATAAGCAGAATGACGAAGACGATGGCGAACACCTTGGCCACGGTGGTGTACTGATGCTTCAGATAAGCATTGGCACCCTCGCGGATGGATGCGGCGATCTTCTTCATTTTGTCGGTGCCCTCGGAGAAGCCCAGAACGTTCTTAGCCTGAATGACGGCAAAGACGCCTGCGATGATCGCTCCGATAAAACCGATCCAGAACAGGTTTTCCAAAATCCCATCTCCTTAAAAATGGGAGCCGAGAAAGCGACTCCCTGAATGATACAAAATATTTTACCAATTCGACCTTGCCTTTGCAATAGCAAAAAGGAAAAAACTTTGAAAAATGTCTTTGAATTTTTGGCACAGTTGCAAAAGAGACGGCGCTGGGCTATACTGAGGGCAGAAAAACAGACCGAACACAGGGAGGTATATTTTATGGATATGACCCAGCGCAGCGTGATGTATCACATCGGACTATCCCAGGGCGAGGCGGGGGAGTATGTCATTCTGCCCGGCGATCCCGGCCGGTGCGAGGCCATTGCCCGTTACTTTGACGCCCCGGCCTTTGTGGCCTCCAACCGGGAGTTCACCACCTGGAGCGGCAGCCTGGAGGGGGCGCATGTCAGCGCCGTCAGCACCGGGATCGGCGGCCCCAGCGCCGCCATCGCCATGGAGGAGCTGCACCAGATCGGGGTGCACACCTTCCTGCGCATCGGCACCTGCGGGGGCATCCGGCTGGATGTGCAGAGCGGCGACGTGGTCATCGCCACCGGCGCGGTGCGCATGGAGGGCACCAGCCGGGAGTACGCCCCCGTCGAGTTCCCGGCGGTGGCGGATTTCGACGTGACGCAGGCGCTGGCCGAGAGCGCCCGGGCGCTGGGGTATCCTTATAAAATAGGTGTCGTCCAATGCAAGGACTCCTTCTACGGCCAGCACTCCCCGGATCGCATGCCGGTGTGCGCCGCGCTGGAGCAGAAGTGGGAGGCGTGGAAGCGGCTGGGGGTTCTGGCCAGCGAGATGGAGTCCGCCGCCCTGTTCACCGTCGCCGCCGCCCTGGGGGTGCGCTGCGGCAGCTGCTTCCATGTGATCTGGAACCAGGAGCGGGAGAAGGCCGGACTGGATCAGACCGAGGATCACGACACCGACGCCGCCGTCCGGGTGGCGGTGGAGGCCCTGCGGCGGCTCATCCGCCGGGACAGAGAAAACTAGACCAGAGCGAAAACCGCCCATCCGCAAATTCTTTTGCGGATGGGCGGTTTTGCGTGGTGCGCCGGTGATTCAATTGGAAATCGGCTCAAACCCGGCGATGCGCCAGGGGGCCTCCTCGTCGTTGACGTGGCGCAGGGAGAACTCAAACTGGCTGGAGTAGTGCGTCCCGCTGACATCACAGGAGAATTCGCAGGCCGCCTTGGCCCAGTTGTCCTCCACCGCGACGGACTTGACGTCGATTCGGATGGTGGAGAGAAAGGCCCCATCCGGGTCGGCCACGCCGAAGAGCAGGCTGACGACGCTGCTCAGCGCCTCCATCCCGTCCACGCCCCCCAGGGCACCCAGCAGGTTGACGCTGTTCTCCACCATACTGGCCTGGTTGGGGTCGAGGCAGGCCAGTATGCCCTCCAGGTCGGCCTGTTGACAGGCGGACTCAAAGCGGGTGATGGTGTCTCGGACCTGCTTCTCCTCTTTGGAGGCGCAGCCGGTCACCGCCAGCAGCATGGCCAGGGCCAGCGCCAGGGCGGTCAGTTGTTTTGCCCAATGCCTCATGGGAAGACCTCCTTCAAAATGACTGCCCCTATCTTATCAGAGCGGGGCGAAAACGTCCAGGGGGAGACGGCATTTTTCATCCGAATACAGGAAAATTTTCATCCCCTTTTCAGAATGACATGAAATGACACAAAGAACGCATTTATGGCGTGATATTATGATATAATGCGGATTTATATTGATATTATATTAGGAATAATGACACGATATAATAAAATAAAGCCATGATATAACTGCTATATCATGGCTTTATGGTCATATTCCGCTCTCGCCGTAGTTGGAGAGCACCCGGGCGGAGGGGTCGTCCACGTCGCAGCCCGCCCAGTCCCGGTTGGGCATCCAGAAGTCCCGGATCATATGGGCCTGACCGGGGTAGTATTTTTCAAAGATCTCCCGGTAGAGCAGGCTCTCCTTGGTGAAGGGCGGGGCATAGGCGTACCGTCCGCGCCGGGCCTCAAACTCCGCGTCGGTGTACTGCCTCTCGGCGTACTCCTTCAAGTCGTCCACCATGGAGTGGCCCACGGCGTCGGAGAAGGCGGCCTTCTGCCGCCAGAGGATCTCCTCCGGCAGGATATGGTCATTCTCAAAGGCGTGGCGCAGGAGGTATTTGCCCATGTGGTAGGAGTTCACCTTGTATTTGGGGTCGATGGACATGACAAAGCGCACAAAGTCCAGGTCGCCGAAGGGCACCCGGGCCTCCAGGGAGTTGACGGAGATGCACCGGTCGGCCCGCAGCACGTCGTACATGTGCAGCTCCTCCACCCGCTTCTTGGACTCGGCCTGGAAGGCGGCGGGGGAGGGGGCGAAGTCGGTGTACTTATAGCCAAAGAGCTCGTCGCTGATCTCGCCGGTCAGCAGCACCCGCACGTCGGTTCGCTGGTGGATGGCCTTGCAGCACAGGTACATCCCCAGGCTGGCCCGGATGGTGGTGATGTCCCAGGTGCCCAGCAGGGCGATGACCTCCTCCAGGGAATCCAGCACCTCCTGCCGCGTCATATAGACCTCGGTGTGCTCCGCGCCGATGAAGTCCGCCACCTGCCGGGCGTATTTCAGATCGATGGCGTCGGTGTCCATGCCGATGGCGAAGGTGCGGATCGGCTTGCCCAGCAGCCGGGCGGAGATGGCGCAGACCAGGCTGCTGTCCAGGCCGCCGGAGAGCAGGAAGCCCAGCGGCGCGTCGGCGTCCAGCCTCTTATCCACGCCCAGGATCAGCCTATGCCGAATCTCGGCGCAGAGGGTGTCCACATCGCCCTCGATGACGTGCTCCACCGCTGTGGGGTCGGCGTAGCGGACGAACTGCCCGTCGGCGTAGTAGTGCCCCGGGGGAAAGGGCTTGATCTTGTCGCACAGCCCCACCAGGTTTTTCGCCTCGCTGGCAAAGGCCAGGCTGCCGTCGGGGAGAGCGCCGTAGTAGAGGGGGCGGATGCCGATGGGGTCCCGGGCGGCGATGAAGCGGTCGTTTGCTCCGTCATAGAGGATCATTGCGAACTCGGCGTCCAGCAGGGAGAACATCTCCAGGCCGTACTCCCGGTAGAGGGGGAGGATGATCTCGCAGTCGGAGTCGCTCTGGAAGGTGTATTTCCCCTCCAGCGCCGCCTTCCTCTTCCGGAAGCCGTACAGCTCCCCGTTGCAGACGCAGCGATCCGCCCCCAGGTGGAAGGGCTGCATCCCCTCCTCGTGCAGGCCCATGATGGCCAGGCGGTGGAAGCAGAGCCAGCCGTCTCCAGCCTCCTCTATGCGGGAGCAGTCGGGGCCGCGGGAGCGGGTTCGGTCAAAGTAGGGGCGCAGCTCCTCCCGGGAGAGGGTGCGCCGGGTCATGCCCATGATGGAGCACATGGCAGGTCACCTCATTGTGATAGGATTGGTTGTGGGGAGCCGCCGGGGCATTGCTGCGCCCGACGGCCCGGAAAAGAGGGGGGGAATTGGCGGGGATTGGTCTGGGCGGTCACTCCACGTCCTGGAGGGCGGCAAAGCCCTCCTCGCCGGTGCGGACCTTGACGATGTTTTCCACGTCGTAGACAAAGATCTTGCCGTCGCCGATGTGCCCGGTGTAGAGCACCCGCTTGGCGGTCTCGATCACGTCCCGGACGGGGATGGCGCTGACCACGATGTCCACCTGCACCTTGGGCAGCAGCTCGGTCTCCACGGCGACGCCGCGGTAATACTCCGGCTTGCCCTTCTGCATGCCGTAGCCCATGACGTGGGAGACGGTCATGCCGGTGATGCCCAGCTGGTTCATGGCGTCCTTCAGGCTGTAAAGGCGATCCTCCTTGCAGACGATCTCCACCTTGGTGAACCTGTGCCCGTCGGTCTCGAAGGAGGGAACCCGCTGGACGGGGACGGCCTCGGCGGGGGGTGTGGTGCCGGTCACGGCGACCACCGGGGGAATGGCCCCGTGCACCGCCGCCACGGGGGCGGAGGCGAAGTTGTTGTAGCGGTTGACGGCGGGGGCGAAGTCGGCATAGGCGCTGGGCAGGCCGTGCTCGCTGCGGTCCAGGCCCTCCATTTCGTCCTCCGCGCTGGCCCGCAGGCCGATGGTGTGCTTGATGAGCTGGAACGCGCCGATCATGGTCACGGCGGCGAAGGCCCCCACGCTGAGCACCGCCAGCGCCTGCAGGCCCAGCTGCCGGAAGTCGCCGGTGTAGAACAGGCCCCGCAGACCGGCGGGGGCGTCCGGGTTGGACAGCAGGCCCACCGCGAGGGTGCCCCAGACGCCGTTGGCCATGTGGACGCCCACAGCGCCCACCGGGTCGTCGATGTGGAGCTTCAGGTCGAGGGTCTCCACAAACACGACCACCAGCAGTCCGGCCACCAGTCCGACGACAGCGGAGCCGACGGCGTCATAGGCGTCGCATCCGGCGGTGACGGCGACCAGACCGGCCAGAGAGCCGTTCAGGCACATGGAGACGTCGGGCTTGCCGTTGCGGACCCAGGTGAAGATCATGGTGGCGCAGGTGGCCACGCTGGGGGCGATGGTGGTGGTCAGGAAGATGGAGGCCAGCTCGGTGGGGGTGGTGGCCGCCGCGCCGTTGAAGCCGTACCAGCCCAGCCAGAGGATGAAGACGCCCAGAGCGGCGATGGGGATGTTGTGGCCGGGGATGGCGTTGACCTTGACCACCCTGCCGTCCTTGTCCCGGACATACTTGCCGATGCGGGGGCCGAGGATGGTGGCCCCCACCAGGGCGGCGATGCCGCCCACCATGTGGATGGCGCAGGAGCCGGCGTAGTCGTGGAAGCCCAGGCGGCTCAGCCAGCCGCCGCCCCAGATCCAATGGGCCTCGATGGGGTAGACGATCAGGGAGATGATGGCGGAATACAGGCAGTAGGAGGAGAACTTGGTGCGCTCGGCCATGGAGCCGGAGACGATGGTGGCGGTGGTGGCGCAGAACACCAGGTTGAACACGAAGGTGGACGCGCCGGTGAAGCCGCCGTCGCCGGGGCTGGCAATGAAGGCCCGGAAGCTGGAGAACAGGTCGAGGTTGGGCATGCCGATCAGACCGAAGAGGGTGTCCTCCCCCATCATCAGGGTGTAGCCCAGCAGGGAGAAGACCACGGTGCCGATGCAGAAGTCCATCAGGTTTTTCATAATGATGTTGCCGGCGTTCTTGGCCCGGGTGAAGCCGGTTTCGCACATGGCGAAGCCGGCCTGCATCCAGAAGACCAGGGCGGCGCCGATCAGATACCAGAATTCAATGGTCATGGGGAATCGCCTCGCTTATGAAACAGATATTTTTCTATTGATTTGAAATTTGGGCGGTGGACAGGCCCTTGGGGAAGCGTTATCTCACGCTGAACAGCAGGTCGCCGTAGGTGGGGAAGGGCCAATCCGCCTTGGCGACATAGCCCTCGGCTTCGTCACAGGGGGCGCGCAGGGCGTCCATGGCGGGCAAAATCTCATCCCGGATGAAGTCGGCCTCCGCGCCGATGTCGGAGAGGGCGTCCAGACGCTCGATCCGGGCGGCCAGGGCGTCGGCTTGCGCGTCGATCCGGTCGGTCAGGCCGGAGAGCAGGGCTACCCGGCGGTTCTCGTATCCGCACGCCAGCTCGGGGGAGAGGGCGCGCTTGGTCTGGGCGTCGGCGGCCATACCGGCGGCGGCGCGGGAGACGGCGGGGAGGATGCGTCGGCGGGCCATCTCGACCATGGTGACGGCCTCGATGCGGACGGTCTTGCAGTAGTTCTCCAGCTGGATCTCATAGCGGGAGTGGAGCTCCGCCTCGGTGAAGACCCTCTGGGCGGTCAGCATCTCCCTGTTTTTGGGGTCCAGCAGCCGGGGCAGGGCGTCAGCGGTGGTGCGCAGATTCTCCAGCCCCCGCACCTGGGTGGCCTCCTCGATCCAGGCGTCGTCATAGCCGTTGCCGTTGAAGATGATCCGCTTGTGGTCGAGGATGGTGGCGCGGATCAGCTTACGCAGGGCCTCGTCAAAGTCGGGCGCGGCCTCCAGCTCGTCGGCAAAGTCCTGGAGCACCTGGGCCACGGCGGAGTTGAGCATGATGTTGGCGCAGGCGATGGAGTTGGAGGAGCCCACCATGCGGAACTCGAACTTGTTGCCGGTGAAGGCGAAGGGGGAGGTGCGGTTGCGGTCGGTGGCGTCCCGGGTGAAGCGGGGCAGGGCGTCCACCCCCAGCTTGATGCGGGACTTGGCCGCGCCCTCATAGGGGGCGTCGGCCTCGATGGCGTCGATGATGGCCCCCAGCTCATCCCCCAGGAAGATGGAGATGACGGCGGGGGGTGCCTCGTTGGCGCCCAGCCGGTGGTCGTTTCCGGCGGTGGCGACGCTCAGGCGCAGCAGGGACTGGTACTCATCCACCGCCCGGATGACCGCCACCAGGAACAGCAGGAACTGGGCGTTCTGGAAGGGGGTGTCCCCGGGGGAGAGCAGGTTGACGCCGGTGTCGGTGGAGATGGACCAGTTGTTGTGCTTGCCGGAGCCGTTGACACCGGCGAAGGGCTTTTCGTGCAGCAGACAGACCAGGCCGTGCTTGGCCGCCACCTTCTGCATGATCTCCATGGTCAGCTGGTTGTGGTCGGTGGCGATGTTGGTGGTGGAGTAGATGGGGGCCAGCTCGTGCTGGGCGGGGGCGACCTCGTTGTGCTGGGTGGTGGCGGTGATGCCCAGCTTCC
>JAFVAS010000127.1 GCA_017480395.1 Oscillospiraceae bacterium
ACCTCTTCCTTCATCTGTTTGCGGGGGATGCCCTTCGCTCTTGCATAGTATTCCAAATTCGCCTTTCCCGACAGGTAATGATAGAAATTGGAGCCTACGAAGAAGCCGATCTTGCGCCGATTGTCAAACAGCTCCTTTCGGTTGGTTGATTCGCGTTGCGTTTTGTCAACTGACCGCGGGGGTCAGGCTTCGGGTAAAGAGGGGGCGGTCCATCCGAGGACGGACCGCCCGAAGAAGGGGGGCATCTGATGAGACTCGAAATTACTTGCCAGCAGCCTCTTTGGCGGCCTCAGCAGCCTGACGCTCGTCCAGCTCGGAACGGATCTTGGTCCACTCCTTGTTGCCCATGGACAGGGCATAGAAGACGGTGCCGATGGCCATTGCGATGCCGGGCAGACCCATGAACAGGAAGCTGATGGCGCCCTGAGCACTGGCGTTGGCAACACCCTCACCGGAGTAGCCGGAGGCGGAGAGGACGAAGCCCAGGGTAGCGGTGGCGATACCCATGGAGACCTTCTGCAGCGCGGAGCCGAAGGAGGAGCCGACGCCCTCCTGGCGGACACCGAATCTCCACTCGCCGTAGTCGATGGCGCGGGTCAGCAGCACGTTGGCGGAGCCGTTGACGCAGGAGCCGAAGACCTGACGCAGAACCATGAAGAAGATGAACAGGGGCCAGCTTCTCAGGCCGACGGCCCACATCGCCAGGGAGGCGATGGCGCCGCAGCCGATGAAGGTGACGACGATGGTCTTGGAGTCAATGAACCGGATGAGGGGCAGGATCAGGAAGGGAGCAATCATCATGGGGACGTTCATGATGGTCATGACGAGGCCCATGGGGTTGCTGCCGGCGAGGCCGGAGGGAGTCAGAACGTGCATGATCCAGTAGCCCATGGAGCCGATCAGGAAGCCCAGGGACATGCCGTTGAACAGGCCGCCCAGCTGGAACAGGACCCAATACTTGTTGCGGATCAGGTAGCCATACTGCTCGCCCAGACCCATGGACTTCTCGGTGTGACGCATCTCGCGGCGCTCGGCCTCGATGCGCTCCAGATCAGCGCCGGTGCGCTTCTCGGTCAGCAGCGCGCCGCCGACGAACAGCAGGATCAGGGTCAGACCGGCCATCAGCCAGCCCAGCAGACGCCAGCCAGCCAGGGGGTTGCCCTGATAGATCTGGACGATGGGGGTGATCAGCCAGCCGGTGATGGTGGCGGCGATGTTGGTGCCCTCAGAGGCGATCCACACCAGCAGCATACGCACGCGGCTGTTGTCGGAGCAGACGGAGGGGATGGCGAAGTTGGGCAGACGGACGGCGGTCAGGGCGGTGCAGTACAGGTTGTAGATCACCAGAGCCCAGATCAGCTTGACGGCGCTGGAAGCGCTGACAGGAGCCATCCACATCAGGCCGATGGTGACGGCCACGGGAATGGCCATCCAGAAGAACCAATGCTTGACCTTGCCCCACTTGGTGTGGACGCGGTCGACGACGTTGCCCATGACGATGTCGGAAGCCATGTCGATGAACACGCCGATGGACATCACCGTGCCGATGGCGGCGGGGGAGACGCCCAGGTAGTCAGTGTAGACCAGGGACAGATAGCTGGAGAACAGCGTATACGCCAGGCCCTGGCAGGCAAACTGACCGAAGAACGCGGAGATGTAGTTCTTGATACTGGTTGCGGACCATACTTTGTCGCAAGGATTCTCAAGAGCGGCGCTCGGTGCCTTTGTGGGATCACTCATAAAAGAACCTCCTCTTTCTTTTCGCCGGGTTCTCAGTCCGGCATTTGATTGAACAATGCCCCTTTGGCTTATGCTGGGGGCGGAAGTGCGCGCGCCGTTGTGATTTTCACCAATGAACGGCGGGGCATATCATCCACCCCGGACATATCCTACAAACAGAATACTATAATTTATGCCCAAACGCAATGGAAAATTTCCAAATTGGAATGGCATTTTAGGATGGAACCATCCATTTCAATCATAATTCGCCGTCTTGACCGCCCGGCCCGGACAAAAAAACTCCCCCCGGAAAGGGGGAGTGGGAGAACGGGGAGAATCACGCCTCCTCCTGGGGGGCGGGCTGCTTTTTGATGTGGTTGCCCACGATCTCGGAGACATCGCTGATGGTGACGAAGGCGGAGCCGTCGGCATTTCGGATGATCTGCCGGATGGCGGGCAGCTCGATGCGGGTGACGACGCAGTAGAGCACGCACTTGTCGCCGGAGATCTGGCCGGAGCCCTCCATGCGGGTGCAGGTGCGGCCCATTTGGCGGTAGATCTCGTCGGCCATGGTCTGCCCGTCGTTGGTGATGATCATGACGGCCTTGGCCTGCTCCATGCCCTCTTCCCCCAGGTCGATGACCTTGAAGGAGATGAAGTAGGTCAAAAGGGAGTCCATGGCCCGGGTCTCCGTGATGCTCAACATCGTCGAGGCCTTCACCAACGCCACGGCGGACTCCCTGCTGGCCGTGGTCTGTGGCGGCGTGCTGCGGGGCGCCGGGGTGGGCCTGGTGCTGAGAGGCGGCGGCTGTCTGG
>JAFVAS010000128.1 GCA_017480395.1 Oscillospiraceae bacterium
CATCGCTGCGCCGCCGATTTTCAATTCATAGGCCATGGGTTCACCTCACAGAATAAACGGGCTGACCCCGTTGCGCCGAGTGTCGGCGTTGACGGTGTTCACCACGGACTGGGCCACGACCCGGCCATCCAGCGTCACATAGACGGTGATGGGCTGGCTGCCGCCGCCCATGCGCTGCCCCAGCTTCTCGGCCATGATGTCCATCCAGCCGGTGTTGTTCTCCAGGGGGACGACGGCCTCGGTGCCCGCCTCGCCCAGCATGGTCAGGGTGGCGGAGCGGAACACGCCGCCCCGGGCGGCAAAGCTGATGCTGGGCCAGCCCGCCAGGCCCAGGGCCTTGTAGACGGCCCGCTTGACCGCCCCCACGCTGGTGGAGTAGGTGACGGTCAGCCCCAGGCGCTTGCCGATCCAGCCGCTCTTGAAGTTGCTCCAGAGGGTGGCGGCGGAGTTGGTCAGGGTGTTGACGATGCTGACGCTGCGGCTGCCCCATCCGGTGCGGAAGCCGCTCCAGAGGGCGGCGGCGGAGCTGACCAGATGGTTGAGGATGCTGACGCTGCGGCTGCCCCATCCGGTCTGAAAGCCCGCCCATAGGATGGCGGCGGAGCTGGCCAGGCGGTTGGAGATGCTGACCCCCGGGGTTCCCCAGGTGGCCCGGAAGCTCTCCCAAAGGGTGGCCGCGCCGCTGTGGAGGGTGTTGAAGATCTCCACCACGGGGGCACCCCAACCGGCCCGAAAGGCCTCCCACAGCAGGATGGGGGATGCAGCCAGCTTGGCGCCGATGTTCAGATCCAGCCCGGTCATGGAGGTAAAGGCGCTCTGGATCGGCTCCCAGATGCGCTCCTTGACCCAGCGCTTCAGATCGCCCCATCCGGCGGCGAGGCCGGAGGCCACCCGCGCAAAGATGCCCTTGCCCACGGCGCTGTCCCCGGCGGCGGTCACTCCGGCGCTGAACTCGTTCCAAAAGCTCTGCCCCAGATTGCGGGCGGGCCGGGTCAGATCGGGCAGGTTGTCCAGGTTGAGATCCAGGCTGGGGCCGGTCTTGGTCTTGGCCCCGGCGGAGCCGGAGGCGCTTTTCCGGCTGCCGCTGCGGGAGGAGACGGTCTTCTCCCGGAGGCGGTTGATCTCGTCAAAGCTCATCAGGGTGAGCACCGCCTTGGTGGCCGAGGCGGTGGTGCGCAGCGCCTGACTGACGGTCTTGGCGGCGCTGTTGGTGGAATTGGCGGCGGAGAGCAGCTGACGGTCAAAGCCCCTGAGCTTCTGGGTCAGCATCCCCAGCCGCTGCCCGACAAGTGCCAGGGCGGGCAGGGTCTGTTCCTGTGGCATTTGCATGCTCCTTTCTGTCTGCTCTGTCTGCGGCGGCATGGCGCTCCATCACGCCGCGATAGTGGGCCAGCCGGGCCTCCCGCAGCTCCTCCTCCGTCCAGAAGGGGAAGACCTCGGAGAGCGGGGGAAGCCGCTCCCCCATCAGGGCGCGGGCGGTCAGCTCCGCGTGGCGATAGGCAATGAGGGCCAGGTTTTGCAGCCGTCGGCGCTCCCGCTCCCGGCCCAGCTCCACGACCTCAAGCAACTCGCCGAAGGTCAGCGCCTCCGGCTCCGGCTCCCCCTGGAGCAGGGCCTCCCGGAGCCAGAGCTCCTCATTCATGGCCGAGGGCGGCGAAGGCGCTGTCATACGCGCCGGACACCGCCGCCGTCAGCTCCTTTGCCTGATTCCGGGTCAGCAGGCCGGAGGCCGACCCCAGGTCGAAGGCCAGGGCGGCAAAGGCGGCCTGGCCCTGCCAGCCCTCGTCCACCAGCGCGTCGTAGAGGGCGGCGCCGTCGGTGATGGGGTTGCCGCTGTCCGGCCAGTTCAGCGCCTGGGTGAGCAGGTCGCAGAGGATCTCCGGCTCGGTGGCGGCGGTGAGCAGCAGCTGCATCACATCCTGATCCCACTTCTCCCGCAGCGCCCGCTGACCCGCCATGGTCAACCGGAGCCTGCATTCCCCCTCCGCCAGCGGGAGGGAGAGATAGCTTCGTTTCATGTGTGTTCACTCCTTTTTGACGAGGAGGGGCAGCGCCCCTCCCCTGGATATCCGGGTTTCGATCAGGCCGGGTCGGTGACCGTCCAGTCGGACTGGAGGCTGACCGTCAGCTTGGCGGAGATCAGCTCGTCCACCTGGGCCCCGCTGATCATCAGGGAGACATAGCCGGTGGTGGCGAAGACGGTGCCGTCGGGGAAGGTGACGGTGACCGCCACGGCCTTGCCGGCCTTCTCCAGCGCCTTCAGCACCCGGTAGTCGCTGTCGGCGGCGGAGTTGTCGTAGAGGAAGGTGACCTCGAAGGTCTTGGTGTCCTGTACGCCGGGCACCGTCTTTTTCATGCTGTCCCGCATGGAGGTGGCGTCCAGCTCGGCGGGGGTGCCGCCGATGTCGCCGATGTCGGTGACGTAGTTCAGCGCGGTCTGACCCACCTTCACCGTCAGACCGATGGTGGAAAAGCCCTGAGTTGCCATGGAATCATCCTTTCATTGCATTAGTCGATCAGGCGCATGGTGCGCTTGTCGATCCTCCGCCCGAAGCGGAAGACCTTGGTGTAGTAGCCCAGGCCGTCGGCCTGGAATTCGTCGGGGGCGGCGTACTCCCGCCGCAGGCCCAGGGCGGTCATGGCGCGGTTGACGCCGGAGCAGAGGTCAGCCAGGGCGTCCAGATCCCGGGCCCAGACCGTCACCTCATAGCTCAGTGCGTCCACAACCGGGCAGTCGGTGTTGCGGTTGTCATACTCCCGCCAGGTGACCACCTCCCCGTCCTGAGCGCGCCGGGGGTGGGTGTGGCGCAGGGTGTAGGGGGTGGCGCAGTCCAGCGCGCGCAGCGCCTGGGCCACCTGGGCGCGGCCGTCCACCAGCATTTGCCGCAGTTGATCCATTGTCCCATCTCCTCTCATGCCACGCGCTGGAGCATCAGCTTCCGGTGGCTGGGCCAGATGTGGATGGCACGCACCTCGTAGAGCGCGCCGTCCAACTGGAGGCGGTCAAAGGCCGCAACGGCCAGGGCGCTGCGGAGATAGCCCTCCAGAATGCCGCCGCTGCGTTCGCCGGTCTCGTCCACCTGGGCCCCGCCGGAGCCGACGCGCCCGGCGGTGTTCCAGCTCTTGGGCTGCTGGAAATCCATCTCGCCGGTGGCGTCGGGGGCGCTCATGTCATAGCGGGCGGTCTCGTTGCCCAGGCTGTCCAGCCCGGTGCGGCGGCGGTAGAGGGCGAAGGGCCGCGTCCAGCGCGCCGGGGTGGGGGAGAGCGTCATGACGACGCACCCCCCTTGCACCGCACCCGCCGCCAGGGGGCCAGGCAGCGCAGCAGCGCCTCCTCCCCCTGGGCCAGCTCCTCGGCGGTCAGATAGCTCTGGCTCTGGGAGAGCTGGCCCTCGGAATAGCTCTCGCTCTTGAGGGCGGAGCGCTCCCCGGTGCGGAGATAGACCAGCGCGGCCAGCTCCACCAGCAGGCAGTCCACCGCGTCGGGCAGCTCGCTTTGCAGCAGATAGCGGCAGATCTTTTCCTCGGCTGCTGCCAGGGCGTCCTCCAGCCTCTGCTCATCCTCGCCCTCCGTCAGCCCCAGCGCCCGGCGGAGCCGGGGCAGGGCGATGTCCTTGAGTGCCTGATCCATATCAGGCGCCGGGCTTGCTGCACTTCAGCAGGGCCAGGGCTTTGGGCTGGGTGACCTTCGCGCCGTAGACGTGCAGGCCCTTCACCGCGTCGGCAAAGCCCTTCTCCAGGCGGTAGGCCTCCAGCTCCACCAGCTGCTCGGCAAAGGAGCCGGCGGCGTTGGTGCCGGCCACGATGGAGTAGGTGTTGTCGGTCACCGGGACGTTGTTGCTGACGTGGATGCGGAAGCCGGCGGCGTCGCCGACCCAGCCGCTCTGAAGGATGGCCTGGTTATAGCCGGTGCCGTTGCCCACAAAGCGGGGGTCCTTGAGCAGCAGGCCGTGGAACCAGGCGGGGACGACCACCCAGCGGCCCACCATGGGCACATTGTGCTCGGTGAGGATGACGCCCAGATCCACCAGCTTGTCATAGGCGTTCTCGCTGGTGATGGAGGCGGCGGTCAGGGTGCTTTCCGCCGGGGCGCCGGAGACCAGAAGCTGGGCCAGATAGCAGTCCACCACGTCGTTCAGGCCATAGCTGGCCCGCTGCATGGCGGCGTCCACCAGCTTGGGATTGGTCTGGGCGTTGTCCAGATCCTGGATCTGGAAGTTGAAGTACTTGGCCTGGTCGATGTACAGATCCATCTTCTTGCCGTCCAGCTCCTCGGGGTCGGAGATGGCACCGCCCAGGAAGTCGTTGATGGTGATGTCGCCGATCTGGTTGATGTGGACGGTGTCGCCGAAGGCGCGGATTTCGCCCTCATAGTCCCGGTTGACCAGGGAGGCGTAGACGTGGGTGTTGTCCAGGTGCTCCAGCAGACGGGCGGACCAGACGGAGGGGATAAAGGTAGCGATAGACATCTGTTTCATTCATCCTTTCGTGCGATATGGTTGGTTAGGTGTGTTGGGAGAGGGCCTGCTGGATCTCACTCCAGCGCTGGTTGATCTCCCGGGGAGACATCCCCTTCAGCGTGCTGGCATCCAGCGCGGGGGATGGGGTGGGCTCGGCGGGGGCACCGCCGGACATCCGCTCCCGCACCGCGTCGGCAATGGCGGTGTGGAACATGCCGTCGAACTGGGCCACCCGCTCGGCGCACTCCTCCTCGGTGTCGCCGGTGAGCCAGGGGGCAAAGCTGGCGGGCAGGCCGGAGCGGGTCAGCCGTTCCGCCACCCCCACCTGGCGCAGACGCCGGGCGAACTCGGCCTCCCGCAGCTCCAGCGTCTGCTCCCGCTCGGCCACCCGGGCCTGGGCGTCGGAGTCGGCCTGCCGGCGCAGGGCCTCGGCCATCTGCTCCCGCTGCGCTCCTGCCTCCCGTTCCCATTTGGCCCGGGCGGTCTGGAGGGCCTGGCCCACCTTGCGGTCAAAGGCGGACTGATAGTCCCTGTTGGCGGCAAGGAGCTGGTCAAAATCGGGCTGCTCCGGCTCCTGTGCGCTGTTTTGCATCATCACTTCTTCCATGGCTGTCTCCTTTCGTTTCTATCCCACGCCGGTTCGATGCCCCGGCGGTTACAGATGGGTTTACTCATACGCTTCTTCGGCTTCGCCCTGCTCCTGTTCGCGCTGGCGGCGGATGTTGGCCAGGGCCTCCGCCGGGTCGCGGATGAACCAGAGCTGGCTGAGCAGGGTCTGATCGTCCACGATGCCCCGCAGCTTGCACACCAGATCCACGGCCTCCTCCTCGTTGACGGGCAGGTTGAGGGTGAACACCACGTCCACCTCGGTGTGGGGCACCGGCTTCATCACCCCCAGCACCGTCAGCCAATGGTTGTAGAGGGCGAAGCGCTCCCGCAGGCCCCGCTCCATGCGCCGCATCTTGTTGCGGGAGAGCAGATCCATGGTCATCAGCTTGAGCTTGAGGGCCTGGCCGGAGGAGTTGCCGGAGAACTGCTCGTCGGACATGTCCACGGTCATAGTCATCTTGTGCATCTCCCGCACCAGCGCGTCGGAGAGCACCTGTACCTCCCCCTCGTGGAAGGTCTTCTGGATGTACTCCGCCCGGGCGTCCAGGGGCGCGCCGTCGATGAACTTGTCCCGTTCCAGCCGCCCCTCGTCTCCCTCGGCCAGGGTCATGCCGTAGAAGACCAGCAGGGCGTCCACAAACTTCTTCTTGTCGGTGAGGCGGCTGGACATCAGCTCGTCATAGGCGTCGATCAGGGTCATGATCTGTTCAAAGTCGCCCTGGCGCTCCTCGTTGTTGGTGTAGGCGATCACGGGCACCGCGCCGAACCAGTGGTAGCGCACGTCCCCGACGGGGCGGAAGTGCTCTGACGCCAGATTGGTGCACACATAGTCCCGGCAGGTGCGGTCGGTGTAGACCGTGACGGCGTAGTGGGTGTTGCCGCTGACGGACTGGCGCTTCTCCCAGATCAGGGCGAAGAGCTTTCGATGCTCCACCGTGGTGTCGCAGACCAGAATGCCGCTGCGCGGGTCGATGCGGGCGGAGCGGGGGCGGGGATCGGAGTCGGCGGTGGCGTAGCACAGCTCCAGGCAGTCCCCCAGGATGCCCATGGTCTTGCCGATGGAGGCGTCCACCTCGGCGATGTGCTGTGCCTCATAGCTGTCCAGCAGCGGCTTGAGCTCCAGGCGGCGGTTCTCGCCGTCCCGCTCGTTGGGGTCGTACTTCACCGGCTGGCCCAGGAAATAGCCCAGGGCGATGTCCACCACATACTTGGCGTAGTTCACCACCACCGGAACCTCCTCCTCCTTGCGGCGGCGGCGCAGCGCGTCGTGCTGGCCCAGGTAGTAGCGCCACAGCCGGTCGTACCGGCCCTGGGCCAGCTCCGCCCGGCGCACCAGGTAGGTCAACACCTGGGGCGGGATGTGCTCCAGGTCGGGCACCTCGCTGCGATCCAGATATTCGATCATGTTCAGTTCCTCCTTCAATCTGTTATTTATGGTTGTTCAAAGGCCCCGGGGCCGTCTTGCCACCCGGGCGCTGCCCCGGTGCACCACCGTCATGACGAAGTAGCGCAGGGCATCCATGCAGTGGTCGTGCTCCTTTCTGGGCCGATCCTCCCCGGCGTCCAGGGCGCCCTCATCCCAGAGGTAGCTGAAAAACTCCGCTCTGGTGTGCTGACACCGGGGGGAGAAGAGCAGGCCGTCCCGGCTCAGCAGCTCGCCCACGGCGCGGATGCCGTCCCCCACCCGGTTGTCCGCCCGCAGCACCCGGTAGCCCCGCCCCTGCAGCTCGGTGATAAAGCTGGCCGCCGAGGGGTCCACGATCACCGCCCGGGGCGTCCGTCCGGCCAGAAACTGCGTCAGGTCGTCGGCATAGGCCCCGTCGGTCTTCTGCCGCTTCTCGGCGCGTCCCGACCAGTAGTACTCGTCCAGGC
>JAFVAS010000129.1 GCA_017480395.1 Oscillospiraceae bacterium
ACGGCGGCGGGAGAGCCGCACTTCACACAGGCGGGGGTGCCGTCGGCGCCGCAGTTGCGGCACAGGGGGCGGCCGCCGGTGGTGATGCCGCTGCGGGTGCGACGCTCGATCAGGCGATCCACCTGGTCGCAGGTCAGCTCGTTGGCCTGTCCGATCAGGCCGTGGGTATACATGCTCACCAGCGCATAATACTCCACCGACTCCATCCGCATCCACGCCTCCATCACGTCTTTGCCCCAGGTCAGGGCGCCGTGGTTGGCCAGCAGACAGCCGTTGTGGGTGTTGACAAAGGGGGCGATGGAATCGGGCACCTCCTGGGTGCCGGGCATGGCGTAGGGGGCGATGGGAATCTCCCCGATGCCCATGACCGCCTCGGTCAGGATGGCGTGGTTCAGGGGCAGGCCAGCGATGGCATAGGAGGTGGCTGCGGGGGGATGGGCGTGCACCACCGCCTTCACCTTGGGGTTCTCGGTGTAGACCCGCAGGTGCATCTTCATCTCCGAGGACGGCTTCCAGCTTCCCTTGAGGACATTGCCGTCCAGATCCATCAGCACCAGCATCTCATCGGTCATATATCCCTTGGACACGCCGGTGGGGGTGCACCAGACGCTGTGGTCGCTCACCTTGCAGCTGATGTTGCCGTCGTTGGCGGCCACAAAGTTCTTGGCGTACATGCGGCGGCCCACCTCCAGGATGGCCTGCTTCGCCTCGTAATCGCTGGGATACTCGTCGTTGATTCGATAACTCATATTTCAAACCTCTTTTCGTCGTTCCTCGGAAAATCGGGTTTTTCGCCTTGATTCGCTTTCACTCACGCAGAATCCGCACAAATCGCTCGCAGTTGGCGCTCAGATCCGGCGTAACGGTGAAGAGTCCGCCTCCCATCAGGAAGCCGACATCCGCGCCGTAAAATTCCCGCATGGCCGGGATCTTCTCAAAGGTCATCCCTCCGGCGGGGCAGGGGAAGATGGGGGGCACGTCGCCCATAGGCTCGGCACAGAAGTCCACGATGGAGCGGCATTGCGCCTGGGAGAGGGAGAAGCGTCCGCCGTAGTTGGGGAAGACGGTCAGATCCGCGCCGCAGATTCGGGGCAGCTGCCCCAGCACGCAGCCGCAGGCAAAGCCCCCGCTCCCCTTGTCCAGCAGACAGCCCGCCATGGCGGGATGGGCCACCACCGGGAGGCCGGTGTGGGCGGAGACATAGCGCATCGTGTCATAGCCCACCAGGCCGGGAGCCAGCATGATGCCCCCCGCGCCGCAGTCCTCGGCCAGCCGCACCCGATCCATGATCTTCTCAAAGCTGCCGGAGAGGTTGGGGATGTAGCAGGTGTTGTGTCCGCTCTCCTCGTTCCCCCGTCTGACCGCGGCGCAGACCGCGCGAACCCGGTCCTCAAATTCGGAGAAGGGCTGATTCATCAGGCCGTGGTCGTCCTTGATGAGATCCACCCCGCCCAGGGCGCAGCGGTACGCCTCGTCCGCCAGGGACGCGGTGGGCAAGCCCATGGGCTTCAGCGCGGTGAAGGCCAGCGCCCGACCCCGGACACCCAGCCGCTCCCGCAGGCCGGGCACGCCAAATTTCGGCCCCCGGAACCAGCCCAGCTGCTCCCGGGAGAGATCGATGCGCTCCACGGTGATGCCGGGCAGCAGGCTGGAATTGCCAAAAATCACATTGAAAAGCTGGGTGAACTCGTCGGTGCCCGCCTGGTCGGAGTAGCTGATGACCGCCCGATATCCGTCCCAGCAGGCCCCAAAGTGCTCCATGCGGCCGATGATATGCTGATTAATGGCGTCGGCCTCAATGTGCTGGGCCGGAAACTCCACCGTCTGCTCCACGCAGACGCTCCGGGCCATCTCCAGCGCTGTGTGCTCGTCCACGGCGAACCGATAGGTGACGGTGAAGCGATCCCCCAACTGGGCCAGCAGCACCTCATCGGAATAATCTTTGAATTTCATCCGCTCACCCCGTTTCCTGAAAAAACAACAAAATGGGATAAAACCTTTGGTTTTATTTGCGTTTCCCCGCAAGTCGTGCTATGCTAACCTCAGGTAAGGCATTCTCATGGAAAGACGGAAAGGAAGATCGACATGTTGGCCATTGCACGCAGGAACGCGATCAAGGAGCAATTGCAGGAGCACAAGAGCGTCACCATCACCGATCTGGCCGCCCGGCTCAATGTCACGAAGGAGACCATCCGCCGCGACCTGCGGACGATGGAGGAGAGCGGCGAGCTGATCCGGACGCATGGAGGCGCCTACATCCTGGACGGCGTCCAGAACGATATAGACATCTCCACGCGGCAGGTGCTCAAAACGGCGGAAAAGCAGATCATCGCCCAGAAGTGCGACGCGCTGATCCAGCCGGGGGACTTCATCTACCTTGACGGCTCCACCACCGCCTGGTTTATCGCCCGCAAGATCGCCTCCCGCAAGCTGACGGTGCTGACCAACTCCTTGGAGATCGCAAAGATCCTGTCCAGCTCCAATACGGTGCACCTCTTCGTCATCGGCGGGGAGTTCTCCCCCAGCTCCATGAGCTTTGTCGGCGACGGGGCCATCCGCAATCTGCAGCAGTATTTTGTGGACAAGTGCTTCATCTCCTGCCGGAGCGTCAGCATGGAGTTCGGCATGACCGACACCAACGACAACACCGCCGTGCTGCACCGCATCGCCCTGGAGCACGCGAAGCAGCGGTTCCTTGCGGTGGATCACTCCAAGCTGAACGGGGCCAGCTTCTCCAGCCTTGCGCCGCTGAAGGAGCTGGACGGCATCATCATGGACGCCGAATTCACCGCCCAGTGGCAGGAGTGCCTGAAGCAAAATCAGGTGCGCATCTACTGATGCTGGATTGTCCGATAGATTTCTCGTCAGGGACGGGCCGGAGGGCCCGTCCCTTCTGTCTTTTGCTTTCGCTTACTTCTTATCGACGAACTTCTCCACCGGCTTGATGCCCATGCGCTCAAAGGACTCCTTGAAGGGGGCGGTGGCGATGCCCTTTTCGGTGATGATGCCGGTGACCAGGCTGTGGTCGGTGACGTCGAAGGCGGGGTTGACCACGCCGACTCCCTCCGGGGCCATGCGCTGGGCATACCACATCTCGGTGACCTCCTCCGGCTTGCGCTGCTCAATGCGGATCTCGTCGCCGGACTCCATCGTCATATCGATGGTGGAGGAGGGGGCACAGACATAGAAGGGGATGCCATAGTGCTTGGCGATGATGGCCACGCCGCTGGTGCCGATCTTGTTGGCGAAGTCGCCGTTGGCCGCCACCCGGTCGCAGCCTACAAAGATGATGCCGATCTTGCCGGACTTCATGGTGTAGGAGGCCATGTTGTCGCATTGGACATAGGTGTCCACCCCGGCGGCCTGCATCTCATAGGCGCTCAGGCGCGCCCCCTGCAGCAGCGGACGGGTCTCGTCGCAGTAGACGTGCAGATCCTGCTTGCCGTCCCAGCCGTTCTCCAGCGCGATGTAGATCGGGGCGAGCGCGGTGCCGTACTTGGCGGTGGCCAGGGTGCCGGCGTTGCAATGGGTCATGACGCCAACGCCCTTGCCCAGCTTCTCCAGCAGCTCGAAGCCATAGGCGCCGATGTTCCGGCTGATCTGAATGTCCTCCTCGCGGATGGCGTCGGCCTCCTGCATCAGGCGAACCTTCATCTCGGCCACGGTCTTGCCGTCCTTCTCGGCCAGCAGCACACCGTGCATCCGATTGAGCGCCCAGCTCAGATTGACTGCGGTGGGGCGGGAGGAGTTCAGGTACTCCATGATCTTGGTGCACTCGGCCACAAAGGTGTCCATGTCCTCGGTCTCCACCTGGTCGGCCAGCACATAGTAGCCATAGCCGCCGGCGACGCCGATGGCGGGGGCCCCCCGGACGCGCAGGGAGTAGATGGCCTCCCAGATGTCCTCGGCCCTGTTCATGGTGAGGTATTTGCACTCGTTGGGCAGCAGCGTCTGATCCAGAATGATCAGATCCTTTTTGTTCTCTGCCAGCAGTACGGTGTCCAGATTCAGCGCATTTTCCATGATGAAATCTCCTTTTTCCATCTCGGGCCCCTCCGCCACGGAGGGGCCGAAGCTTGCGTTGCGGAATGCTTGATGCTTTGCTTGCGTCTGCCGCTTACTGCCCGTCCACGGCCTTGACCGCATCCTTCAGGGTGTTCAGGAAGCAGTTGCCGCAATGCTTGTCGTCCCGGTTCTTGATGTAGTCGATGGCGGCGGTGATGCAGATGCGCTCGGCGCGGACGCGGGCCTTCTCGTCGGGGATGGTGGTGATGTCCTTGACGTTGGCCATGCCCACGGTGCGGCGGATCAGCTCCAGGCCGGTGACGGCGGAGGTGTCGGCCAGGATGGAGGCCATGTAATACTCCTTATAGCCGGGCGTCTTGGCCATGGTGTCGGTGACGTGCTCGTCGTAATACTGCTCCAGCTTCTCCATGGTCAGGTTGATCACGTCCTTGATGACGGTCTCGACCCAGGCGCAGAACTCGCTCTCGCCGTAGGCGTCGCCGTTGCACCAGGCGAAGATCATGTTGGCAATGACGTTGCCGATATCGTAGCCCATGGGACCATAGAAGGCGAACTCGGGGTCAAAGACCCGGGTGGACTCCTCGTTGATGAAGATGGATCCGGTGTGCAGGTCGCCGTGGATCAGGGACTGGGCCCGGGTCATGAAGTCCATCTTCAGCTTGGCGACCTCCAGGTGCAGCGCCTGGTCGCCATAGAGCTTCTCCTTGACGAAGTCGGCATTGGGGGGATAGACGTTGTTCTGTCCGCGCTCGTCGTTGTAGGGCTCAGTATAGACCAGCTGCTCGGTGATGTCGCACAGCTCCGGGGAGATGAACTTGCGCTGCAGCTCCTTCTTCTTCTGGTGATCCAGCACCACATCGGTGGTGCCCATCAGCACCTGGGCCATAAAGGTGGAGATCTGCTCGGCAAACTTCGGGAAGATCTTGTGCTGGAGCATGGCGGTGCGCATAATCATGTGGTCGGAGAGATCCTCCATGCAGCAGGCGCTCATGGTGGTGTCAAAGTCATAGATCTCGGGCACATAGCCGGGGGCCAGGGAGCCCTGGAGGATCAGGATCTCGGACTCCAGTCGGTTGCGGTCGGTGTCCAGCACCATCGCCTCAGAGATGCGGGCCACGGGGCCGGCCTGCTTGACGATGACGCTGTGGCCCTTGGCGTCGGTCACCTTAAACACATAGTTCAGGTTGCCGTCGCCGATCTCCTTGCTCTGCATGGTGGCCACGTCCCACTCCTTCTGGGGTACCTTGAGCTGGGCGTACTCAATGACATCGGCGTCCTTCATCAGAAAATAGGAATCAAATTTAGACATAGCACGAAACCTCCTAAATGAATTTTCACGTTCACGCGGGCGGAGCAGTCCGCCCATTCTTACATTTATTCTACCCGTACACCGCTCCGTTGTCAACGATAAAACGGACAAAAAACAACATTTTTCACAAAAACCGGACGCAGCCCTCAGGGGTGCCTCTTCCGGCATGTTTTCCCCGAAAACGGCAAAATATCAGGAATTTTGCGGATTTTATTTTTGTTCCGAAGCGTCTGCGGCAAAAACAGGGTGCTGCGAAACGGACATTTCGCAACACCCTGTGGTGGACTCCAATGGTTCTATCCTCGACCGGACAGGGCGGCCGGATGGCGGGCGGAACCCTCGAGAGGGATCAGTCCTCCTTGGAGGAGGCGTAGGCGGCCACCAGCGCCAGGCAGAGGACGGCACCCTTCACGGCGGGCAGAATGTAGTACACAACGCCGCACATCGTCAGGCCGTTCTCCAGCGTGGTGATCAGCAGCGCGCCGATCAGCGTACCCAGGGCATTGGGCCGCTCGGCACCGCCGACGGACCGGCCGACGAACACGGCGGCCAGAGAGGTCATCAGGTAGGAGTCGGAGCCGTTGATCTGGGGGGCCATGTTCCGGGAGCAGACCAGAATGCCGCCGATGGCGATGAACAGCGCGGCGAACATACCGGCCATGAAGCGCATCTTCTTGACGTTGATGCCGGACAGCTTGGCGGCGGTCTTGTTGCCGCCCATGGCGTAGAGGTAGCGGCCATACTTGGTGCGCTCCAGCAGCACCCAGCAGATGACCACGCAGATGATCATGATGATGTAGATCCAGGGAGCCTTGCCGACGTTCTGTGCGGCGACGGACCAGCCGGGGGCCTTTGCCTTCAGCTCACCGCCGTTGAACATGGCAAACCAGCCGGCGGGGGTCAGGCCGGCGGAAACGGCGCTGCCGCCGGTGAACGCCAGGCCCAGGCCCTGGTGGACGAACTGCAGGGCGCAGGTGGCCAGCATGTCGGGCACCTTGCAGACCAGGATCAGGAACATGGTCAGCAGATACATGATCATGGCGAAGATCACGGTGCCCAGAATGGCCAGCCACAGCGGGAAGTTGAACCACAGGCAGAAGGACGCGAACACATAGGCGCAGAAGGTGCCCAGGGTGGCGGCGGACATATCGAAGCCGTCCGGCGCCATGGAGACGGTGGCAGCCATGCCGAACACGGTCAGGATGGACATGGCGCGCAGAATGTTGACCAGGTTAGCGGTGGAGAAGAAGGCCGTGCCCCGGATGGCGGTGAAGACGATGACCGCCAGCACCAGCACGATCACGGCGGCCCAGTTCAGCAGAATGTGGCCCACTCGCTTTGCATCGATTGATTTTTCCATATCTTTTTCCTCCCAGTTTGAAGTCGGTACGCGCAGGGATCAGCCCGCCGCCACGAAGGGCGTGGTCGCGCCGGTGGCATAGTGCATGATCTCGTCCTCGCTGGTCTTGGCGGTCTCCAGCTCGGCCATGACCTGGCCGTCGAACATGACGTACATACGATCGGTGATGCTCAGCAGCTCGGAGTTCTCGCAGGTTGCGTAGATGACGCAGTTGCCCGCCTTGGCGATCTCGTTGATCAGGTGGAAGATCTCCTGCTTTGCGCCGACGTCAACGCCCTTGGTGGGCTCATCAAAGATATAGACGTCCGCATCCGCCGCCAACCACTTGGCCACGACCACCTTCTGCTGGTTGCCGCCGGACAGGTTGGCCACCCGCTGACGAACCGAGGGGGTCTTGATGCTCAGGTCTTTTACAAATTGCTCGGCGTTTTGGGCCGCCTTGCGGTCATTGACGAAGGACAGACGGCAGAATTTGCTCAGGCAGGCCGCCGCGCAGTTGAAGGTGACGGTCTCCGCCACCAGCACGCCCTCCTTCCGGCGCTCCTCCGGCACCAGGGAGAGGCCCTGCTTGACCGCGTCGGAGGGGTTCCCGATCTTCAGCTCATTGCCGTTGAGGGTGATGGTGCCGCCGGATTTTTTGAAGGCGCCGAACAGCGTCTTGCACAGCTCCGTCTTGCCGCCGCCGACCAGACCGGCCAGGCCGACGATCTCGCCCTTACGGACGTAGAGGGAGACATCCTTGACCCGCCCCTCCCGCTCGGTGAGGTGCTCGACCACAAAGGATTTCTCCCCAATATCACAGACTTCCTTGGGGAAGGATTCATCAAAGGAACGGCCCAGCATCTTGTCCACGATCTCCTTAGAGGTCGTCGCGGGGGTGATCGGCGTGGTGTCCACAATTTCGCCGTTGCGCATGACGGTGTAGGAGTCACAGATGCGCAGCACCTCCTGGATGCGGTGGGTGATAAAGATAATCGCGATGTTTTCCGTCTCGCGCAGATGCCTGACCACCTGGAACAGCTCCTCCGTCTCGGTGTCGGACAGCGGGGCGGTGGGCTCGTCGAGGATCAGGAAGTTGCAGGTGTTCTGAATCGCCCGGGCGATCAGCACCATCTGCTTTTGGGCCAGCGAGAGGCTGGCGCAGGGGCGGCGCACGTCGATATCCACGTTCAGGCGCTTGAGCACCTCCCGCGCTTCGCGGCGCAGCTTGGTATAGTTCATGAAGAGCTTGCCCTTCACGTTCATGACCGTGTCGTTGAACATCACGTTCTCCGCCACGCTCAGGCTGGGCACCAGGGCCATATCGACCTCCTGGTACACGATCTGGACGCCAAGGTTTTTGGCGGCCATGGGGGTGCGAACCTCGACGGGCTCGCCATTATAGAGCACTTCTCCGGTGTAACCGGGGTTGGAACCGGCCAGGACTTTCATCAGTGTGGATTTACCCGCACCGTTGGCGCCCATAACAGCATGGATCGTACCGGTGCTGATCTCGAAATCGCAATCTGAGAGCGCCTTGACACCGGGAAACTCAATGGAAACCTTTCGCGTTCCAAGCGTGATCTTTTGATTCTCCATAGATTCCCTCTTTTCATTCTTTCCATCCGACCAGTTGCGAAAAACCGGTATGGAAACGCAGGGCGCCGGAGCCTAAACTCCGACGCCCCGTTTCGCTTAACGAATATTCAGTCTAGGACTGGTTTGCGCTTACCTATCAGGACAGAGGGCCAAGCAGGGCGTCCATCCACTCGGTGGTGGGCATCCAGGTGCGGTCAATGTAGGAAGCGGGAGCGACCTCATCCAGGTTCTCGATGTTGACGCCATCCTGGCTCATAACCATCTCCTGGGTGATGATGGTGGAGGGGATCTCCATCCAGGCACCGGGATCGGCATAGTAGCAGGAAGCGTTCTCGATGGCATCATAGTCGCCAGCCAGCTCGCAAGCCAGGACACGGCAGGCGAACTCGCCGTTGGACGTCCAGTTGGTGGTGGCGCAGGCCTTCCAGTTCTGGCCCTCCTGCATGAACTGAATGTCCTCGTTGCAGATGTCAACGGAGACCATGGGGATGTTGGAGTTGGCCTCTCTCAGGGCACGATACACGCCCTGGGCATAGGCGTCATAGCAGCACCAGATGCCGTCGATGTCCTCGGTGTCGTTGTACTTCATCAGAGTAGCAGCGGTGACCTCGGCCATGGAGTTGGTGGCATCCTGATCGTTGGTGGGGGCGATACGCTCGACATTGACGATGGTGCCGTCATCCAGATAGGGCTGATAGCCGACCTGGCGGCGATCGAAGGGGCTGTTGTAGCCAGCGCCCTGCTGGACCTGGAGAATACGGACGGGCTGACCGGCATCGACCTTATCCTGGTTGAGCTTCAGCAGCTCCTCGACCAGGGAGGCGGCAAAGCCGGCGTCCTGCTGGAAGAACTGGGTGACGCCGTCGATCTTCTGGACATCGCCGTTGGCATCCTTGAAGGGGGTGTCGAAGGTGACGATCTTCAGATTGGGATACTGCTCCAGAATGCCGGACAGGAAGTCCCAGGCATACTCCTGGCCACCGTGGGAGACCATCAGTCCGTCGTAGCCGTTGGTGGCGCAGGTCTCGATACGGGTCTTCCACTCGTCGGCGTTGTCGGAGCAGAAGAAGGTGTCGGCGGTCATGCCCAGACCCTCAGCGGTCTTGGTGAACTCATCGGACCACATCTGGAAGATGGTGGCGGGGCTCATCAGCATGATGTAGGCGATCTTCTTGCCGGCGACGGGGGACTCGACCCCGGCGGGAGCGGCATCGGCGGGCTCGGCGTCAGCGGGGGCCGCATCGGCGGGAGCGGCGTCAGCG
>JAFVAS010000130.1 GCA_017480395.1 Oscillospiraceae bacterium
GCATCACCGCCGTCACCCAGGCCGCCACCCGCCATACCCCGTCGATCAGTACCCCCCGCAGCCACTCCGGGGCATGCACCGCCAGCAGGCCCCGCTCCAGCCAGCCGCCCATCAAGTTCAGGGCGGTGGCCAGCCATTGGGAGGGCAGGTTGGCCCCCAGAATGGTGAGCCAGAGGAGGAAGGCCAGCAGCGCCAGCATCACGGGATATCCCCAGCGCCGCCCGGTCAGCACCCGATCCAGCCGCCGATCCAGGCTCTGGGTCAGGTCGCGGCCCTGCCGCACCACAGCAGAGGCGATGCGATGGGCCGCCTCCACCAGCGCCGTTGGGTCATCCCCCGCCAGCCCAGGAGGATGGGTCTCCTCCCCCAGCAAAACCGCGGACACCGCTCTGCGCACCTCCCGCACGCTTCTCCGCTTCCGGGCACAGACCCCCACTACCGGCACCCCCAGCAGCAGGGAAAGCTCCTCCAGGTCAATGGATATGCCCTTCCGGGCGGCCTCGTCCATCAGGTTGACGCAGAGGAGCACCCGGTCGGTCAGCCGGAGGATCTGAAGGGCCAGGATCAGGTTGCGCTCCAGGCAGGTGGCGTCACACACCACCACCACCGCGTCCGCCCCCTCCTGGGTCAGGAAATCCCGGGCCACCGCCTCCTCCCCGGACTGGGGGTCCAGGGAGTAGGTTCCGGGCAGATCGACGATTTCCCAGACCCCCTCCGGCCCCCGGCAGCGGCCGCAGGCCAGACCCACGGTCTTGCCCGCCCAGTTCCCGGTGTGCTGATGCGCCCCGGTGAGGGCGTTGAAGAGGGTGCTCTTGCCCACGTTGGGATTGCCCGCCAGGGCGACCCGGAGCCGCGTGGAACCCGCCGCTCTCATATTTCTTCCACCTCCTCCACCGCCACTCCGGCGGCGTCCCCGTCCCGCAGGGCGATGACCGCGCCCCGGATCAGGTAGGCCCGGATTCCCCCGCCAGGGCTTGTGCCCAGGGCGGTCACCCGGGTGTGCTCCACCAGCCCCAGCTCCAGCAGACGGCGCCGGATGTGCGCCGCGCCCCCCACCCGGGTCACCCGGCCCGCCGCGCCGATGGGGAGCTGATCCAGCGTCGTCATCGCTCCGCCCCCAGCAGCAGGGGCTGGAGCTGCCGCCCGGCCAGGGCCGCCTCCAGCGTCTCCGGGATGCGCTCCATCTCCGCCACAAGGGAGTTGGGCTTGCCGATGGGGTCATCCTGGCCGAAGGGGACAAAGTAGATCTGCTTGCGCTGCAGCAGCGCGCCGATGTTGCCCAGGGAGGCGGACAGGCCGTCGTTGGTGGAGGGGGCGATCACCAGGGGGCCGTCCCCCCGCAGATGGGCCTTGGCGGCCATGGGGACGCTGCCGTCGGTCATGCCGCTGGCCAGCTTGGCGAGGGTATTGCCGGTACAGGGGGCGATCACCAGGGCGGAGAACAGGCGCTTCGGCCCGATGGGCTCCGCCTCCCGGATGGTCAGGATCGGCCGATGGCCGGTGATCTCCTCCGCCCGGGCCAGAAAGGTGGAGGCGTTGCCGAACCGGGTGTCGGTGACGGCGCTGCGCTCGGAAAAGATGGGCCAGACCTCCCCGTACTCCGCCGCCAGACGCTCCATCACCGGGAAAACCCGATGGAAGGTGCAGTAGGAGCCGGTCAGGGCGAATCCGATGCGCAGGGTGCGCTTTTCCTCAGGCGTCATCTCCGTCCACCTCCTGCAACACGTGGTAGATCGTGTCCCGCAGAATCTTCCCCGCCGTCACCGGCGCGGCCTTGCCGGGCAGGGAGAGGGCGTGGATGGCCTTCAGCCCCAGGGCGGCGGCGGCCTCGAAATCCACGCCGCCGGGGGCGCTGGCTAGGTCGAGGATCAGGCAGCCGGGGGCCACATCCTCCAGGGCTGCCTCCCCCAGCACCGGCGCGGGCACGGTATTGACGATCAGGTCATAGCTGCACAGCCAGCCCGCCAGCTCGTCGGTGTGTTCGCTCTTGTAGCCGTAGGCCTCGATCCAGGCCAGATCGGCAAAGCTCCGGGCGGACACCGTCACCTGCGCCCCCAGCCCCCGCAGGCGGTGGGCGAGCAGCTTGCCGATGCGGCCGAAGCCGATGACCAGCACCCGGGCATCATACAGCGTGGTGGGCAGCTCCTCCATGGCGATCTTGATGGCCCCCTCCGCCGTGGGGACGGCGTTGCGTACCGCCAGCTCCTCCCGCTCGAAGTAGTCCACCGCCGTCAATCCCCGCTCACGGCATTGGCGCGCAAAGTCATCCCCCAGCTTGCCGCCGCAGAGGAGCTGCCCGGGGTTCAGCAGCTCCATCAGCCCCCGCAGGGGCAGCTTATGGTCGGAAAGAGGGGCGTTCAGGATCCCCTGTGCCCCCGCCGCGGGCAGGGGCAGGATCACGCAGTCCGCCCGGGAGATCCCCTCCAGGGTCTCCGCACAGGGCAGGGCCTGCTCCAGGGCGTAGGTCTGCACCTGGTGGCCGTCCTCGCGGAGCAGCCGGGCCAGATGTACCTGACGCCGGTCGCCGCCCAACAGCCAGAAATAATAATCTCGTCTCAAATGGTCACACCATCCTTCTTTCTCATGGACTATGGCATTCTATGTTCCCAAGGCTCCATTTGACAAAAAGACCCCCGCTCATCGAGCGGAGGTCAGGTGATGCAAGATTCAAATTTCCGTCGGGTCGATCTGGGCGATCTCCAGCCCCTCCCGGAGGGCGTAGATCAGGGTGCGGGCGGTGCCGCCGCCGCCCTGGCCGTCGTAGAGGGCGATCAGCAGTCCGGAGCGCTCCACCATGTAGTAGTTGCGCCGCATCATGCAGTCGTGGGTGTAGCTCTGGCAGACGGTGGTCTCGATGTCGCACTGGGCCAGCAGCCGCCGATAGCGCTCCTGCTGCCGGGCGCTCCACTTCTCCGCCTGCCCGGGATGGGGGATGGCCGCCTCCAGCACCAGATCCTCGTGGGTCTGCTTTGTCTGGAGCACCACCTCGCAGAAGAGCAGGTCCGCCCCCTCGGCCATCCCGCAGATGAAATGGCGATAGCCCCGCCCATAGGCCAGCTCCACCTGCTGCCGCAGCAGCTCCCGGGCCCGCAGACAGCGCGCGTCCCACTCGTCCACACCCCAGGGCAGACGCCGGGGGCGGTGGCCGGTGAAGCAGCAGGTCTTCTCTCGCTCGTGCACGGGGCTCACTCCTCTCTCGTCTTCTTCGGGGCACGCTGTCCCCTCCCCCGTATTCTACGCCAGATTCGCCGGGGCGTCAACCGGGGAAAGGGGGCTTTACTTTCACGCGCTAACATGATAAAATACCCACGGCAATGAAATCCCAGACAGGAGGACGCCGCTATGTCAAAAGCCTCGGACAAGATCAACAGCCAGGAGCTCTACAAGGCCATTCTCACCCTGAAGGACGAGGACGAGTGCCGCCGTTTTTTTAAGGATCTGTGCACCATTGCGGAGCTGCGGGCCATGGAGCAGCGCTACGATGTGGCGGTGCTGCTGGAGCAGGGATTGGTTTACAGCGACATTCTGGAGCGCACCGGCGCCAGCAGCGCCACCATCAGCCGGGTCAACCGGGCCCTGAACTACGGCGAAAACGGTTACAAGGACGTGCTGGCCCGGATGCAGGAGCGGCAGTCATGAGCTATGAGGCCCTGGCCCACTTCTACGACCAGCTGACCCAGGACGTGGACTACGCCGCCTGGGCGGACTGGCTGGAGACCTGCTTCAAGGGGGCGAAGACGCCGGTGAACCTGGTGCTCGACCTGGCCTGCGGCACCGGCAGCCTGAGCCTGGAGCTGGCCCGGCGGGGTTATGGCGTGGTGGGGGTAGACCTGTCGGAGGAGATGCTGATGGAGGCCATGGAGAAGGCCGCCGCCCTCCCGGAGGAGCAGCGCCCCACCTTCCTGTGCCAGAGCATGGACCGCCTCGACCTCTACGGCACCGTGGACGCCTGCGTCTGCTGCCTGGACAGCGTCAACTATGTCACCGACGCCGCCCTGCTCCGGCGGGCCTTCCGGCGGGTGCACACCTTCCTGATGCCCGGGGGGCGCTTTGTCTTCGACGTCAACACCCCGGAGAAGCTGGCCGCCATGGACGGCCAGACCTTCCTGGACGAGACGGAGGACGTCTACTGCGTCTGGCGGGCGGACTACGACAAACGGCGGCGGGTGTGCACCTACGGCTTCGACCTGTTTGAGCGGGACGCGGAGAGCGGCCGCTGGAGCCGGGACGGAGAGTACCACGAGGAGAAGGCCTGGACCCTGAATCAGCTGCGCCGCTGGCTGGAGCAGGCCGGGTTTGCGCGGATCACACTGTACGGAGACCGCAAGCGCCGTCCCCCGAAGCCCGGGGAGGGCCGGGTCTTCTTTGTGTGCGAGAAGGAACAACAGACGGCGGAGGAGTTTGCCGCCGCCTTTGCGAAGGAGTATCAACAATGGGAGAGATCGTCCGAATCATAACCTCTGACGGCGCGGTGATGGCCAGCGCCATCACCGGCACCGATATCGTCGCCCGGGCGAGGGAGATTCACCACACCAGTCCCACCGCCACCGCCGCCCTGGGCCGTTCCCTGCTGGCCGCGTCCATGATGGGCAATCAGCTCAAGGGCGCGGAGCACAGCCTCACCCTCCAGATCAAGGGGGGCGGCCCCCTGGGCAACCTGACCTGCGTCGCCGACAGCGCCGGCAATGTCCGGGGCTTCGTGGCCCATCCGGAGGCGGACGTGCCCCGGAAGTACGAGGGCAAGCTGGACGTGGGGGCGGCCGTGGGCACCGACGGCTCCCTGACCGTCATCAAGGATCTGGGGATGCGGGACCCCTATGTGGGCAGCATCGCCCTGGTCAGCGGCGAGATCGCCGAGGACGTGACCGCCTATTTCGCCGAGAGCGAGCAGATCCCCACCGCCTGCGCTCTGGGAGTGCTGGTGCGCCGGGACAACGGCGAGGTCATCACCGCCGGAGGCTACCTCATCCAGCTGCTTCCCGGCGCGGATGACGGCGTGATCGACAAGGTGGAGGCGGGGCTCCAACGGGTGGGCTATGTCACCGCTGCTCTGAACGAGGGAAAGACCGCCCTGGAGCTGATCCGGGACGTGCTGGCCGACTTCGAGATTGAGATCCTGGAGACAAGCCCGGTGGAGTACCGCTGCTACTGCTCCCGGGAGCGGGTCACCCGCGCCCTCATCAGCCTGGGCCCCCAGGAGATGACCGAGATGATCGAGGAGCAGGGGGCCATCGAGCTGACATGCCAATTCTGCGACAAAATCTACCGCTTCTCCCGCCCGGAGCTGGAGGCGCTGCTGACGGAGATGACGGGAAGCGGCGGCGATTGATTTCCCATGGGGGAAAGTTAGAAAAATCCGAAAAATTCCCTTGACATTCAGGCCTGCCTCCAGTATAATAATGTTCGTCGCTTAGGGCGGCGGACAACGGGAGCATAGCTCAGCTGGTTAGAGCACCTGCCTTACA
>JAFVAS010000131.1 GCA_017480395.1 Oscillospiraceae bacterium
CTGGGCGTCGTGGCCCGGTTCCCGATCTGATGCGTCCCGTTTCCAAACTGACTGAGAGGAGGACTCCAAATGGATCGTACCGCAAAGCGTGACCTGACGCGGCAGCAGCAGCTGGCCCGGGGGCCCATCGACCTGCCCTTTCTGGCGCTGACGCTGCTGCTGCTGGGCATCGGCCTGGTCATGCTGCTCTCCGCCTCCTCCTATTACGCCTCGATGTACAATGCCTCCAAGCACAACCCCACCTTCTACTTCACCCGGCAGGCCGCCTTTGCGGTCATGGGGATCGTGGTGATGTACTTCGCGTCCAAATTTGACTATCAGCGGCTGCGGGGGCTGTCCCCCTTCGTGCTGCTGGCCGCCGTGCTGCTGCTGTGCGCGGTGCTGATCCCCCACGTCGGCGTCACCCACAACAACGCCACCCGCTGGCTGAAGATGGGCTTTGTCGCCGGGCCGGAGTATCAGCCCTCGGAGGTGGCCAAGCTGGGGGTCGTGCTGTTTTTCGCCGCCAAGCTGTGCAAGCGGGATCAGAGCGGCAACTACCGCATTGATCGCCGCAGGGGCAAGGTGTGGCAGAAAGTACAGTGGTTCTGGCAATGGTCCGATCTGAAGGACATCTGGTTCCTGCTGATCATTCTGGTCATACTGGCCGCCCTGCTCATCAGGGAGCCCCATCTGTCCGGCACCATTCTGATCTTTGCCGCGGCGGCAGCCATCATGTTCGCTGCGGGAATCAAGCTGTTCTGGTTCGTCCTGGGCGGCGGGCTGGGCGCCGTCGGCGTCTGGTTCCTCCTGGTGGTGATCGGCTACAACGGCGAGCGCATCCAGACCTGGCGCGACCCCTGGTGGGACGCGGGCAACAAGAGCTACCAGGTGGTGCAGTCCCTCTACGCCGTGGCCTCCGGCGGCCTGAGCGGCCTGGGCCTGGGCCAGAGCCGGCAGAAATACCTGTTCCTGCCTGAGCCGCAGAACGACTTCATCTTCTCCATCATCAGCGAGGAGCTGGGCTTCATCGGCTCCGCTGTCATCATTGCCATCTTTGCCCTGCTCATCATCCGGGGCTACTGGCTGGCCATCCACGCCCGGGACCGCTTCGGTGCGCTGGTCACCGTGGGCATCATCACCCTGCTGGCCGTACAGGTCTTTCTGAACATCGCCGTGGTCACCAATCTGATCCCCTGCACCGGCGTGTCGCTGCCCTTCTTCAGCTACGGCGGCACTGCACTGATCATACAGATGGCGGAGATGGGCATCATTCTGTCCGTCTCCCGGCAGATTCCCGCCCCGGCGGGGGAGGCGTGAGGCGCTGCGTCAAAGGAGAATGATATGAGAGTACTCTTCACCTGCGGGGGCACCGCGGGACACATCAACCCGGCGGTGGCGCTGGCCGGCATGTTCCGGGAGCGCAACGGGGCCGAGATCCTGTTCGTCGGCGCAGACGGCGGCATGGAGACCCAGCTGCTGCCCCGGGAGGGCTATGAGATCCAGACGGTGACCATCACCAGCTTCTATCGCAAGCTCAACAAAAAATCCCTGAAGCACAACCTGAGCACCCTGCGCAACCTCGGCCGCTCCAAGGGCCAGGCCAAGCGCATTCTGGACGAGTTCCGGCCCGACCTGGTGGTGGGCACCGGCGGCTACGCCTCCTACCCCGTGGTGCGGGAGGCAGCCCGGCGGGGGATTCCCACCGCCGTCCACGAGTCCAACGCCGAGCCCGGCCTGACCACAAAAATGCTGGCCAAGCATGTGGACCGGGTCATGGTTGGCTTTGAGGAGAGCCGCCAGCACTACCCCCACCCGGAGCGGGTGGAGGTCACCGGCACGCCGGTGCGGGGGGAATTCTTTTCTCTGAAGCGCGCCGAGGCCCGGGCCAAGCTGGGCTTTACGGATGACAAGCCCGTGGTGCTGACCAGCTGGGGCTCCCTGGGCGCTCTGGTGATGAACGAGCACATGGTGGACTTCGTCGCGCGGGAGTGTGCGGACGGGGTGCCCTTCCACCACATCTACGGGGTGGGCACCCGCTACTATCAGCGGGTGCTGGACGCCATCGCGGCCAAGGGGATCGACCTGAAGCAGTATCCCGACATCGATATCCGGGAGTATATCTACGATATGCCGGTGGTCATGGACGCCGCCGACGTGATGCTGTCCCGGGCGGGGGCCTCCACCATCTCGGAGATCACCTCCACCGCGCGGCCCGCGGTGCTGGTGCCCTCTCCCAATGTGACCGCCAACCACCAGGAGAAAAACGCCCGGGTGCTCTCCGACCGGGGGGCCGCCGTCCTGATGCTGGAGGGCGAGGCCAGCGGCGACAGGCTCTATGAGACGGTGCGGGAACTGATCGCCCATCCCACCCAGCTGGAGCAGATGCGCGCCGAGCTGCGGAAGCTGGCCATCGGCGACGCCAATGAGCGGATTTATCAGGTGTTGATGGACTTGACAAAGAAATAACCCTTTTTCGCCCCCGCGCATAGGATGCTGTGTAGTCCTATCTGTAAGGGAGCGAAGCATATGCAATGGTATGAGATCAGGGGCGGACACCGGCTTGACGGCACGGTTTCGGTGCACGGGGCCAAGAACAGCGTGCTGCCCATCCTCTGCGCGACGCTGCTCAACAGCGGCGTCAGCGTGATACATAATTGTCCCCGCCTCAGCGATGTGGAGGCCTCGGTCGCCATCCTGCGGCATCTGGGCTGCCAGGTGGACTGGGAGGGGGACACGGTTTGCGTGGACGCCACGGTGGTGCAGCGCAGCGACGTGCCGGAGCACCTCATGCGGGAGATGCGCTCCTCCGTGATCTTCCTGGGGGCCATTCTGGCCCGTACCGGGGAGGCGGTGGTCTCCATGCCCGGCGGCTGCGAGCTGGGGCCAAGGCCCATCGATCTGCACCTGGCGGCCCTGGAGCGGCTGGGGGCGGAGGTCGCCGTGCAGGGGGGCAACCTGCTCTGCCGGGGCGGCCGCAGTCTGCGTGGGACCGAGATCAGCCTGTCCCTGCCCAGCGTGGGGGCGACGGAGAACGCCCTGCTCTGCGCCTGCGGCGCCGAGGGGACGACCATTCTGCAAAACGCGGCCCGAGAGCCGGAGATCGTCGATCTCGTCCGCTTTCTGCGTTCTCTGGGGGCGGACATCCGGGGGGAGGGCACCTCCACCCTGCGCATTGAGGGCAATCATCCCCTGCACAGCGGGGAACACACCGTCATCGGCGACCGCATCGTGGCCGCCACCTATCTCTCCGCCGCCGCCAGCGCCGGGGGAGAGGTTTACCTCACCGGTGTCGATCCGGAGCAGCTGACCACCGTCACCGCCCTGCTGCGGGACGCCGGCGCGGAGGTGCGCCGGGAGCCTGGGGCGGTCTGGATGCGCTGCGAGGGGCTGCCCCATTCGGTGGGCCCGGTGCGCACCTCCCCCTATCCCGGCTTTCCCACCGACGCCCAGCCCGTGCTGATGGCCGCGCTGTGCCGCAGCCGGGGGACGACCATGATTGTGGAGACCATGTTTGAAAACCGCTATCGCCATGTGGATGAGCTGCGGCGGATGGGGGCGGATATCCTGGTGGTCAACCGGGTGGCCCTCATCACCGGCGTGGAGCGCCTGCACGGTGCGCCGGTGGAGGCCCACGACCTGCGGGGCGGCGGCGCACTGGCCGTGGCGGCCCTGGGGGCGGAGGGCGTGACCCAGCTGTCCGGGCTGCACCACATCCGTCGGGGCTATGCCAGCCTGCCGGAGGATCTGCGCGCCCTGGGGGCCGAAATCCGCTGGAGGCAAGGGGAAACAACTGAAGGAGCGTAAAAGGCTATGGCACAACATCAGAGAAAACACTACCGGCGGCGGGGACACCTGCGGTTCGGGCGGCTGTATGGCCTCCTGTCCGCCCTGGTGATCCTGGCGGCGATCATCGTCGGATGCATCGTGTTCTTCCGGGTCAACACCGTGGAGGTGGTGGGCAACACCCGCTACACCCAGGAGGAGATTGTGGAGACCGCCGGGATCGAGTACGGGAGCAATATGTTCCTCTTCAATAAGTTCCAGTCCATTGACGCCCTGCTCCAGAATCTGACCTATGTGGAGTCGGTGAGCATCCGGCGCAGCATGCCCTCCACCATCCGCATCACGGTGGAGGAGTGCAGCGTGGCTGCCGCCCTGGAGGACCCCAACGGCAACGGCTGGTGGCTGGTCAACACCAACGGCAAGCTGCTGGAGCTGGTGGACTCCTCCGACGGCTATATGACCGTCACCGGGCTGGCGCTGCTCACCCCCACCGCGGGGCAGAATATCACCGTGGAGGAGACCCAGCGGCTCCAGCGGGACGCGCTGCTGGCGCTGCTGCCCGCCCTGGAGAGCCGCGCCCTCATCGCCAACACCCAGAATATCGACCTCTCCAGCCCCAGCCAGGTGCTGCTGCTCCACGACGGCCGGCTGACGGTCAAGATCGACCTGAACGCCGACTTTGACTATGAGATCAGGGTGCTGGCTACCGTCATGGAGGAATATGTGGACACCAAGTGGAGCGCAACGGACAGCGGAACCCTAGACCTGACCAACGAGGACGGGCGGCCCCATCTGATCCGGAACGCGCAGTAACCCGCGGAAACCGCGGCAGCGGGAAAATTCATAGAAAATTGAAGAAAACCTCTTGCCCAGGGCTTGACCCGGGCAGGATAAGAGTTTAAAATAGATAAAGTAGTATATCGAATTATAATACACATGATATTGTGATAATACAGGAGGAACAGCTTATGGCTTTTGCAGTGGAACCGGTAGCGGATACCGTTGTCAACCTGAAGGTGATCGGCGTCGGCGGCGCGGGCAATAACGTGGTCAACCGCATGGTGATCGACGGCACCACCGGGGTGGACTTCATCGCGGTCAATACGGACAAGCAGGCGCTGGCCAAGTCCGCCGCCACCTATAAGCTCCAGATCGGCGACAAGCTGACCCACGGTCAGGGCGCCGGTGCCAAGCCCGAGGTGGGCCGCAAGGCCGCCGAGGAGAACCGGAGCACCATCGCCAAGGCCCTGGAGGACACCGACATGGTGTTCATCACCTGCGGCATGGGCGGCGGCACCGGCACCGGGGCCAGCCCCATCGTGGCGGACGTCGCCCGGGAGCTGGGCATCCTGACCGTCGGTGTGGTCACCACCCCCTTCAAGTTCGAGGGCAAGCGCCGCATGGATCAGGCCGAGGCCGGCATCCAGGAGCTGCGCTCCAAGGTGGACTCCCTCATCATCATCCCCAATGACCGCCTGAAGTACGCCACCGATCAGAAGATCACCCTGATGAACGGTTTCCAGATCGCCGACAACGTGCTGGAGGAGGCGGTGGAGTCCATCTCCGAGCTGATCACCAAGACCGGCTTCATCAACCTGGACTTCGCCGATGTGACCTCCGTCATGAAGGACGCCGGCCTGGCCCACATGGGCGTCGGCCGCGCCGCCGGCAAGAACAAGGCCGAGGAGGCCACCAAGATGGCCATCTCCTCCCCGCTGCTGGACACCAGCATCGACGGTGCCCGGGGCGTTCTGGTCAGCATCATCGGCTCCATGGACATCGGCCTGGAGGAGGTC
>JAFVAS010000132.1 GCA_017480395.1 Oscillospiraceae bacterium
GCCCGTCGCGTTGGCGATCATCATGTGGTCACCGAACAGCTGGGTGATGGCCTTGATGTTCGGCGTCTCGCCGCAGCCGGCGCAGGCACCGGAGAACTCCACCAGGGGCTGGGCAAACTGGCTGCCCTTCAGGGTCTTGCGGTTGAACACGCCGGGCTTGTCGCTGAGAGACAGGGCGTAGTTCCAGTTGGTCTCGTCATACATGGTGTCGTCCACGGGCTTCATGGTCAGAGCCTTATCCTTGGCCAGGCAGGAGGCGGCGCAGGAGCCGCAGCCGGTGCAGTCCATGGTACTGACCTGAATACGGTACTTCAGGCCCTGAGCGCCCTTGGCATCCACCATCTCAAAGCCCGCGGGAGCGGCCTTTGCCTCATTCTCGTCCACCAGATAGGCGCGGATGGCCGCGTGGGGGCAGACGAAGGTGCACTGGTTGCACTGCAGGCACTTGGTGGGATCCCAGTTAGGCAGTGTGCTGGCAATGCCGCGCTTGTCGTACTTGGAAGTACCCATGGGATAAGTACCGTCCTGATAAGGCACCAGGGCAGAAACCGGCAGGTCGTCGCCGCGCTGACGGTTGCAGGGAATGACAATGTTCTTCACCACATCGGGCAGGCTCTCGTCCACGGTGCGTTCATCCACGGCATTGGCCCAGGAGGCGGGGATCTCCACCTTGACAGGACTGTTGATACCGGCGTCCACGGCGGCCAGGTTCATATTGACCACCTTTTCGCCCTTCTTGGCGTAGGTCTTCTGGGCGGCTTCCTTCATGTAGCGGACGGCATCGTCCACAGGCATGACATTGGAGAGTTTGAAGAAGGCGGCCTGCAGGATCAGGTTGGCGTGGTTGCCCAGGCCCAGCTCGCGGGCGATCTTGTTGGCGTCCACGGTATAGAACTGCACATTGTGCTCAGCCATGTACTTCTTCACATCGCCGGGCAGGTTCTTCTCCAGCTCCTCACCGGTCCAGGAGGTGTTCAGCAGGAAGGTGCCGCCGTCCTTGATCTCGTGGATCATATCATACTTGGCGATGTAGGACTGAGAGTGGCAGGCCAGGAAGTCTGCCGCCTTGATGAGGTAGGTGGAGCGAATCGGACTCTTGGAGAAGCGCAGATGGCTCTTGGTGATGCCGTAGGACTTCTTGGAGTCGTATTCGAAGTAAGCCTGCGTATACATGCCGGCGTGGTCGCCGATGATCTTGGCGGAGTTCTTATTGGCGCCCACGGTGCCGTCGGAGCCCAGGCCCCAGAACTTGCAGGACACGGTATCGGCGGACTCGGTGACCAGAGGCTCGTTCACAGTCAGAGACAGATGGGTCACATCGTCGTTGATGCCGATGGTGAACATCTGCTTGCCGTTGGGATCATTCATGTTGTCGAACACGGCCTTGATCTGGGCGGGGGTAACGTCCTTACAGGCCAGGCCATAGCGGCCACCGAAGATCTCGGGAGCGTTTTTGTTGTTGGCGAAGGCGGCGCAGACGTCCAGATACACAGCGCCGGCAATGGCGCCGGATTCCTTGGAGCGGTCCATGGCAGTGACCTTCTTCACCGTCTTGGGCATGGCGTTCAGGAAATACTTCATGTCGAAGGGCCGGAACAGATGGATCTGCAGCATGCCCACCTTTTCGCCCTGGGCATTCAGGTGGTCCACGACTTCCCTGGTGGCCTCGCAGGCAGAGCCCATCAGGACGATGACGCGGTCCGCATCTTCGGCACCGTAGTAGTTGAAGATGTGGTAATCCCGGCCGGTGATCTTGTTGATGCCCTGCATATAGCCCTCAACGATGCCGGGAATGGCATCATAGGTGGCATTGTTGGCCTCCTGGCTCTGGAAGTAGACGTCGGGGCCCTGCACGGTGGTGCGGTGCAGAGGATGCTCAGGGTTCATGGCGATCTGATGATAGGCCTCCAGTGCGTCATGATCCATCAGACCGGCCACGGCATCCAGATCGATCATCTCGATCTTCTGGATCTCGTGGGAGGTACGGAAGCCATCAAAGAAGTGGACGAAGGGCACCCGGCTCTTGACCGTGGTCAGATGGGCCACGGCGGCCAGGTCCATGACCTCCTGAACGCTGGCAGTAGACATCATGGTGACACCGGTGGCGCGGCAGCTCATGACGTCCTGGTGGTCGCCGAAGATGTTGTTGGCGTGCTGGGCCACGGAACGGGCTGCCACATGGAACACGGCGGGCATCCGGTGGCCGGACATGATGTACATATTGGGGATCATCAGCAGCAGGCCCTGGGAAGAAGTAAATGTGGTAGCCATGGCGCCCGCCTCGGCCGCACCGTGCAGCGCGCCGGAGGCGCCGCCTTCGGACTGCATCTCCACCAGGGTGACCTGCTGGCCAAACATGTTTTTACGTCCGGCAGCGGCCCATTCGTCCACCTTCTCGCTCATAGGAGAAGACGGAGTGATGGGGAAAATTCCCGCCACATCGGTAAAGTGGTAAGCAACGGTGGCGCAGGCCTCATTGCCATCCATTGTTTTCATGATCTTTTTCTCGGACATAGTTTCCTCCTCTTTCCTTTTGATATTCTCGTACCAGGCTTATCGTTCGTTATTACAAAACGGCGTTCTCAATTTGTATGATAAATTTACAATATAATCTTTTTGCAGATTTGTCAATATCGTTTTTTATTTTGTAAAACTATTATTTTCCTCTGAATGGCCATCTTCCGCGCCTTCCCGGCGTTGATCGTGGTGACACGGAGCTTGATACAGCCATTGTTTCCCAGTCACGCGAAGAAAGAAGCGCCGGAGCCGGAATGACCCCGGCATAATAAGTCAGACATTCGATTGTTATCTTAGAAAAAAATTCCTACACCAAATAGGATACAGCGATCGCAGAGAAACCGATACCGCCAATCGGAATCAGGGGAGCAGCGAGGCCTTCCCCGGAGCTGATATCCGAGCCCCCTCTCCCCTTCTGTCCGAACATAAATCAACGTCCCAAAGCTGACAGGACGTGACGCCGGAGTCGTTGGCAGACCGGGATCGGCTCGTATGGATCACTGAAAATCTTCCCACTCCAGAACCATCGAGATCACGCAGCCAAACAGGAGTCCCCAGAAGGCGGCGCTGATATGGAAGATGGTCAGATCGCATAGACCGATCACGAAGGCCGCGAACGCTCCCTTTTGGAACTTTAAACCGGAAAAACCGCTTCGCAGAGAACTGATCAGTACGGTCACCAACCCCAGGCCGGCAAGCGTATTGACCAGGATCGTCGGGATTTGTCTGGTGAATGCGATGATCATGCTTGCAAATATGCCGAACAGGATGGAAAGCATGCCGTTGACGATCGCGGCGCCAAAACGCAGGCTCTTGTCCTCCCCTGCTTCCTCGGACGCGCAGATCGCTGTCATCGGTCCGGCGATATTGGCGTTATGCCCGCCCCAAAAAGCTGCGAACATACTGGCAATACCGCTTGCAATCGTCATACTGTTGATGGGGGCGTCATATCCCTCGGCCTGCAGGACACCAATGGCCTGGGCATTCTGCGCGCCCACGACAAGAATTGCCAGCGGAACAGAAACAGATAAGAATACCGCGCCATTCCAATCCGGAATGGTAAACAACGGCGGTGTAAAGGCTATTACATCGCTGCCCGGCAGCCATCCGTCCGTCAGGATCAGGCTACCGATTGAGAGGATCAGCGCTCCAAGTATGCCAGGCATGCGTTTCCAGAGTTTCGGAACAATGAGATAGCCAAGAACCGCAATTCCGCACAGGAATGGTTCCTCCCGGGTATTTTTTACGATGTCTACCGTATAGTGCATCATACATCCGGCAACCATTCCCATCACGATGGGCAACGGGATGACCTTCATCACCCGGGATGCAATACCGGTCACGCCCACAAAAAGCACCAGAAGTCCGGCACACATGTACGCGCCCACTGCCTCCTGAAATCTGTATCCCTGCAAGGCGGTAGCCAACGTCGTAGCACCGGGGATACAAGCGGCACCTACGATCGGCATCTGATAGTAAAGTGACAGTACCAGGCTGATCACACCGCTGATCGCATAGCAGCCGAACAGCCAGGAGCTTGCCTGTCTATCCGTAAAGCCAAGCGTTTGCGCTGTGTTGATATAGAGCAGTGCCGGGTCGGTGATACTGAATAAGGTGGCTACCACAGCGGCAGACACCGTTTCGCTACGGATGGACCTGGGGAGGTGCCGAAAGCCCTCCCCAAATCCGGGTCCGCGCTCAAACAAGAAATGAAGTGATCTCACTTTATTTGCAGACAGGCCCTGCCGGGAAGTCCGTCAGGAACTCCACGCCATCCTGCTTCATCAGGATCGTATCGGTAATTCTGGGGCCACCGACACCGGGAATATAGATCGTGGGCAGCAACAGATCCACCACCATGTTCTCCTGTAGCACGGTTCCGCTGCCCTTGGAAATGATGGGATAGAACTCGGATTGACGAATGCCGACACCGTAGCCGATATGCTCCATGACCCAGTTCTTTCCGTATCCCTGCGATTCTACATAAGCTGTAGTCTTGTCATAGACTTCTCCGCAGGTCACGCCGGGATGCAGAGCTTCCACCGCAACCTGCTGCGCTTCTTTGAGCACCTCGTAGATCCGTACACTTTCCGGTTTGGGTGTGCCCAGAAACACTGTGCGGCACATCTTTGCCACATACCCGTTGCAGGAGGCACCAAGGTGGATCACCACGGGGCCATTATCCTCAATGGGCGTGTGGCTTGCATAGGGATGAATATTCAACTGGCGCTTATGGGTCAGGACCTGCATACGGAAAGACGAACCCATAGAGCCAGCCTTTGCCATAGCGTACTCCGCCTCTGCCAGCACCTCTGTTTCCAGCATGCCCGGCTTCACAGCGTCAATGGCTGCCTGCATGCCAGCTGCCAACGCCTTACCTGCAACGCGCATCTGATCAATCTCCTGCGGTGCCTTTACGCTGCGGATCTCATAGCAAGGGATAGCAATGTCGCACACCTGCATATCAGGCGCAGCATCCCGCAGGCACTGATAATCCTTCAAGCTGATGAAGTAACGGGTAAAGCCCAGCTTCGGAGCTGTCCAGTTCTGCGCCTTCAGCCAGGCGCCCATCATCGTGCTCTGATTGTTTTTGGGGAACATATAGGGTGTCACCTTTTGGATGCCGCTGACCTCACGGACATGGGCAGCCTCCATCCAGAGACAAAACAGTTCCGGCTCACCCTCGGCAGGAACTGCCAGAGCACCGCCCTCCAGATCATCAATGCCAGCAAAATAGATCAGGTTTTCACGGTCATAGATCATCGCAGCATCCAGGCCCATATCCTTCAATTTGGCCTGAAGCTTCGCAATACGGGTTGGTATCAATGTTTTCATGGCTACTGATCTCCTTCTATGCTGTCACAGGACAGCAGCTGCCCCTCAGGGCGGGGGTGCTGCTGTCCTGTGCTGAATTTGGGACTGCGAAATGCAGAAATTACTCAGCCTTAGCTGCAGAGAAGTCCTTGGACTCGCAGATCAGAGAGACGACCACGCCAATCACCAGAGCCCAGAAAGCGCAGCCGATGTTCAGGATGCTGATGCCGGACAGGCCCACGCAGAAGGCGGCAAAAGTGCCAAACTTGAATCTGCCGGTAGAGAAGCCAGTCTTCAGGCAGTTGATCAGAACGTTCATCATTGCCAGACCTGCCAGGCAGTTTGCCAGACCGGCGGGGAAACCGCCAACGAAGGTGATGGCATAAACGCCAACCACGCCGAACAGGGCGAAGGTGATGCCGTTTACCACGGAAGCTACATAGCGGCCTTCCTTCTTGCCGGCATCAGAGGAGCAGCAGATTGCGGTCATGGGGCCGGCGATGTTGGCGTTATGGGCGCCGAACAGGCCGGAGACGATACCGCCAATACCGGAGGCAACGGTCATGGTATTGGAGGGAACATCATAGCCCTCAGCCCGCAGAACACCCATAGCCTGTGCATTCTCAGCGCCAATGACCAGAGCGGCCAGAGGGATGGAGCAGGACAGGATCAGAGTTCCGTTGAAAGCGGGAGCAACAATGCGGGGGGCAATGTAGCTGATGTTGCTCATATCAGCGGTGAACTGACCAGTTACCAGAGCAACAACGAAGCCGACGATCAGGGCAGCCAGAACAGAGGGGAACTTCTTGATGATGCGGGGCACCAGGAAGAATGCCAGAACGGCGGCGCCGCACACAATCGGATTGGTTTTTGTAGTTGTGACGATACCAGAGCCGAACTTCATCATAGCACCGCCCACCATCGCCATAACGATCTCAAGGGGCAGGAATTTCATGATCTTGCCGATAGCGCCGGAACATCCGATTATCAAAACAATGACGCCCGCGATGATAAAGGCGCCGGCAGCTTCGTTAAAGGAGTAGCCGGCCAGTGCAGTGCCCATCAGGGTAGCGCCGGGGATGGAATAAGCGCCGGAAATAGGAACTTTGTAATACAGGGACAAAATGGTGCCCAGCAGGCCGCCGAAGAAATAGATACCAAATACCCAGGTCACAGTATCTTCCAGAGTAAAGCCTGCGGCAGTTGCCGCTGCGACAGTGACCAAGCAGGGACCCGTGCAACCAAACACGGTAGAAATGAGTCCGGAAGAAATGGTGCTGCCATTCAGATTCTTCGGCAGATCAGCCAGACCGGATTTAAAGCCAGGGCCTTTTTCCAGCAGTTTCATATGTGTGTCTCCTTCAGTATTGATTATTCAATGTGGGACAGCTTAACCTTTCAGCTTTTCCAGAAGGGAGATATCCACGCCGCGCTGACGGAACCACTTGGGCATCAACTCTTCATCGACGCGCTTGGTAACGATGGGAGCCTGACGGATCAGCAGCTCGGCCAAGGACTTGGAGCAGTTCAGGCCACCCATGGCGCCGTCGAAGATGATGACCTTGTCGGTGCCGGTCACCTTGTAGGCGAACTCCATAGCGGACTCGGTGGTCTTGGCCACCACGGCATGGTCCATGTACTTGATGTTCATGGGCTCCATATCGAACAGGTCGGCCTGCTCCTGGCCCACGACCACGGTGGGAACATGCTCGGAGAAGAAGGCGGAGGGATAGCCCGTCCAGGCGTAGTTGTGCACGCACATCTTGATGGCGGGGTTCAGAGGAGGAATGCTCTTCTCGAAGGGCTTGCCGTCCTTGCCGTAGAATGCCTCCGTGTACCAGGTGTAGGCCGGCAGAGGCGTGCCTTCCATGTCGTACAGGTCCTGGTTGGCGCCGGTGAAGTTGGCATAGATAACGCCAGCAGAGAACACATAAGGAACCGGGCAGGGGAAGTCCAGAACAGCGATGCACTCGTCGATGTCGCCGAACAGGGTCATGATCTTGCCGTACAGCTGGCAACCGATAAAGGTGGCGCGGTCGTTGATGGCATACAGGTCGTTATCCGCATCCACGCCGATCACGCCGTGGGGGCCGACGTTCAGGAAAGCGCCGAAGGCGAACTTGCTCTGAACGAACTCAGACTCAAAAATGGCGCGGGCGGTGAAGTTGGCAGCACGGGGCCCCAGGTTCTGGTGATAGGTGGACCGGGTCTCGATACGGGCATAGGACATGCCGAAGGGCTTCACGGCCTTGTCGATCTGACGATGGAAGTGGACTTCGCGGACGTCAGTGTGGTGCGCGTGGATGATCCAATCGGCGTCATAAATAGCCTTGATACCGTACAGGGTGCCGACCTCGGTCTCGATGGGGATACCCTCATCCACGGGCGCCACGCCCTTGGTCTTGCCAGGGCCATAGTGCTTGTCCAGCTCATAGCGCTTGATGTATTCCTCGGTCTCGCGGAAGCGCATGCCAACGCCGGCGCGGAGGCGGATGTTGTCGGTACCGGTCTTCTCATGGACCACATCCCGGATGGCCTTCAGCAGGATCGCGTAAGGCTGGCCGCCCAGCAGGGTGAAGCCGTGGTGGGAAGCCAGAACGTTCACGCTGTCGGTGGGCTTGATCATGGACATATCCACCTTGCGCAGCTCTTCCTTGGCTACCTCATACAGCTTGTCCAGTGCGTCAGGGCCGCCGGGATAGATGACCTCAGGCAGTTCGGGGAACAGTTCGGTCAGCTTCAGGGAACACATGCCGGGCATCTCCGCCACGCGCTTCTTCACCAGAGAGGGATCAATGCCGTACTGGGAGGGCTTGGGAGCGATAGGCATGATAGGCGCATGCATCAGATTGTTATCAGCCATTGTTGGCACCTCCTTCGTTGTCGGTCCGGATCTCCGCAATCTTATCCAGCAAAGCGCGGTCTTCATCGAAGTAGAAGCCACGGCTGCCGTACTTCTGCTTGACTTCCTCGGGCATATCCCAGGCAGTGACCGTGGTGCCGTACCACTGGAAGCCATCGGGATTGGGATGCAGCTCATTGCCGGCAGCCTTCACCATACGCAGCATAGGCTGGATGCACTCAATGGTGCAGCCGGTGCGCATACCGGTGCGGGCGGACACTTCCTCAGGGGTAGTAGCACCGTCCAGCAGGCAGGCAGCCACCTCCTCGGCGCGGGTGCCGACGCAGTAGCACAGGATCTGCTCGGGATTGAAATGTGCCTTGGCGCACAGGTCACGGATCTCCTTTTCGTCGAACTTGGAGACATCCACGCCCACATCAAAGGGTTCCTCCCGCTTGACCATGGTGATTGCGTAGAACGGGCAGCGGTCAGCACAGTTGGCGCATGCCATGCACTTGTCGGGTTCAGAATATGCCTTTTTGTCTGTCACGTGAATTGCATAGACGGGGCAGACCTTTTCGCAAATCTTACATCCGCGGCAAATTTCAGGGTCTACTTTGGCTACCATTGTTACGCGTTTCATAGATTCTTTGTCCCTTCCTTTCAATTTTTTTCTATCTCTCAACTCCCGCTCCATGCGGAAGAGATGAGCCATGATTCAGTCGACAAACTTGACAGTCACGGAGCCCATGCCCTGGAAACTGGCCGTTACCACATCGCCTGCCACCACGGGAACAGCGGCTGTAAGCGCACCGGCCATCACGATGCTGCCGGCCTTCAGCTCGATATCAAACTCCGCCAGCATATTGGACAGACACGCCACAGCGGCGGCTGGATTCCCCCAGACCTCAGCGGTGGTACCGCTGTTGGCCAGTTCGCCGTTCTTTTCCAGCGTCATGCCGGTCAGGCGCATATCGACCTGGTCGATGGGAGTCATCCGGCTTCCCACCATCAGGCGGGCAGAGGACCCGTTGTCCGAAATCGTATCCTGCAGCTTGATCTTCCAATCCTTGATCCGGGAATCCACGATCTCCAGAGACGGCACCACATACTTAGTGGCTTCATACACGTCCGCCACAGTCACGCCGGGGCCCTTCAGCGTCTTGTTCAGGCAGAAGGACAGCTCACCTTCCACCTTGGGCTGGATGAGTTCGGAAACGTGGCAGACCTGCCCGTCCGTCAGCAGCATATCGTCAAACAGGTGGCCATAATCGGGGACATCCACATTCAGCAGCTTCTGCATGGCCTGGCTGGTCAGACCGATCTTCATGCCCACCAACTTCGCGCCGTTTTCTACCCGGCGGTGCACATTTTCCAACTGGACCCGGTATGCGTCCTCCACAGTCATTTCAGGATACATATCCGTCAGTCTTCCGATCTGCTCCCGCTTCTCCTCTGCTTCCCACAGCATATCTGCCAAAGCCTTATAGTCCATACTCTGTTCCTCCCTTAAAAATCATAGATCTCTTTACATGGAATGGTGGTGATGGAACATTCCTTTCTGCCGCCATTTTTCCGCCAATACGGCCGCCAGCCTGTCAGCCAGGAGGGTCTTGTCCCAGCCCTCTTCCAATCCCTGAAGCAGGACCGGAGCCGTCAGCTCCACTTCGTCATGCGGTCCCGGCAAAGAGACCATCAGGCTCAGACCCTCGCTGCCGACGCCAACACGGACACCGTCCTTGACATGGCGTCCCGTCCCCTTTGTAAACTTGACCACATAGGGGGTGGCAGCTTCCCGGTCGATGGCGCAGATGCCTTCCACCGTGTGGTCCTTGTCCTCGGCGCCCACGCCGCCGCTGGTCACGATCAGGCCAAAGCCCCGGTTCAGCGCGTCAGACAGCTTCTCCACCACATCGGACAGGTCGTCTGCCATGATCTCGCCCACAGTCACCTTATAGCCGGCCTTCTCCAGCATCTCCTTCAGATACGGGGTATTGGTATCCTCGATCAGGCCCTGCTGCAGTTCAAACCCCGTGGGAAACACGATCGCCCGGCGGGAAACGTTTTTTCGCAATTCCTCCGTCATTTTGGCCACCCGCTCCAGCATGGCCTCCTGGTCCTCCACACCGGCGCAGATCTGGCCCAAGATACCATTGGAGTGGATATATGTGTCCGGGTACAATGTCACTCCCGGCAGAGCTGCCACCGCGTCCAGGATGGCCTGCTCCTTTCCCATGATATTTTCCTGCGGGATGTTGGTCGCCAGCACATCCAGCGTGATATGGCGGGGGCGTACATCTACAACCAGCACTTCCCCGTCCGACAGGCCCAGAACTCTGGCCACAGCGTTGGCCAGGTCAGTCAGGTTCGTATTGTCCAGGGTAATCTCGTTCACCCACAATTCCGTTTTTTCCAGCAGATTCAGTCCCATGTTCTATTCCTCCTGCAATACGTCCAGCTTCAGGTCAAGCAGTTTCGCATCCACGATCTCTTTCCCGATGCACAAAATGTCAATGCCCTGTTCCGTGAGATCCGGGATATCCGTCAGGTGTACGTTGCCCGCAAAGGCAACCTTGACGCTTCCCCGTTCCCCGGTGCGTTCAAGCTCCGCGACGCACTGGCGCACATCCTCCAGATCTCCAGTATCCACCATCAAGATCCCGGCGCCGCCCTCCAGGGCCTGCCGTGTCTCCTCCGCAACGCTGGCGGTCATTCCGCGGATCTGTACCACGACCGTGGAGCCCGGCAGCTTTTTGCAGGCCGTCAGCGCAGATGGGATCGATCCGAACATTCTGATAAAGTTTTTATCCAGATAGACCATTGGCGGCTGGCAGATCCGGAACGCTGCGCCGCCGGCGGCTGTCGCCTTCCGGACCATCTGCTTGATGGCAGGCGGCATCTTTTTCCAGGAACCGGAGACGATCTGCGTTTTTCCATCCGCCAGCTGCACGGCGGTCCTGGAGGCTGTCGCGATGCCGGACGCTTTGGCCAGGGTACCGATTAGTCGTTCTTCCGCAAGGGCGATCTGCTTCGGCGTCCCCAGAAAATTTCCAAACCGCTCTCCGTGTGAAACCTCCGCCCCCTCTGCCTTGCACAATTCCAGGTCGATGCCCAGCTCTTTGGCACAGGCATAGGCTTCCTCAACACCGGAGATCACACCGGAGCGCTCTGCTGTCAAAACGGCGCGAAACCGCTTTGACGCGATCTCTTCAAACAAAATATCCCGGATGTCTTCCATACGGCCTCCTCTTTGAGTTCGGTATTGTCAAACAGCGTTTTGTCATCGGCATAAAAAGAACCCGTCTCTTCACTTTTCATTATTACCGAACGACGTTCTTATATTTTTCGATTGCAATACTGTTCTACCGGGGACAATCTCATCCCCGGTAGCCCAGTCTGGCAGAAAGTTCCTTTGTTCGGGTCAAAAGTTCTCTTTTTACTTCCTCCGCATCAACATCCTTGATGCGGCCATACGGAAACGAAAGGCTAATGGCCAGTTCCGGCTCCCCATCCTTCTGGAGTACAGGCGCTGCAATACAACACAGACCGTCCTCGATCTCTTCCCGGTCCATTGCGATACCGGTTCTGCGGATCTCAGTCAACTCTTCCATAAGGCCCTGTTTTGTCGTGATGGTCTTTTCCGTCAGTTTCTTCAGCGGGAATCTCAGATACTGGTCCACATAGGTCTCAGGCAGATATGCCAGCATGGCTTTTCCCACACCAGTGCAATGCATGGGAGCTCTTTTTCCAACATTGGATGCGCTGATCAAAGATGTCCCCGCATCCAGTTTGTCGATATAGATGATCTCGCCTTCACTGTGGGTCGCGATATGGACTGTCGCCGGATATTTTTCGGCCAGAGACGCGCAGAGGTACTTGGCCTCATTGCGAATATCAATACGGGAAAGAACCAGATTTCCCATCTCAAACAGGGTGATCCCCAGCCGGTATTTTTTCGTGCTGGCCACCTGCTCCAGATAACCATAGGTCGCCAGAGTATTGACAAGGCCGAACACGGTACTCTTATTCAATCCCATTTCCGCAGCGATCTCAGAGATCCCTAATTCCGGAGTCTGTAAAAAACAATTCAAGATTTCAGCAGCACGAGCAACAGACTGTACTTGTACGCCACTGTTTCTTTTTTCCATGCTCTTGCTCCCTTCTGCTGACACTCTTTTGAAGACTTACTCCGTTGGGCACTCGATTTCTTCCTGCAGCATACGCACAGCTTCATCCAAATATTTTTGCATCGGCTGCGTCGGTCCGATCGCAAGACGGATCCTGCACCGCTGTGACGGAAGCAGTATTTTCACCGCGTCGCTTTCGCCCACAGCAGCCGCCATCGCAGGCGTCACTTCTCCCAACAGTCCGTTGGCGGACAGGACTGCCACCGGCCCCATAATGATCTCAACACGGGCGGCGTTATACACGATGGCGTTTTCACCGGTCGCGCCGTCATCCGCGCCTGCCCGCATCATCGCGGCAGTGGCAAGCGCGTTTGTTCCCAAGGCACGGACATGAACGTCCGGAAAGCTCGCCTTGACACGTTCTACCAAGGCTTTTCCAACGCCGCCGCCCTGGCCGTCTATCACCGCAACTTTGATGGAACCTTTCATCCGTTCTGCGCCTTTCCCGCATGAATTTACCTTCATATATCATATAGGTATCTTTGCTCACACAATGTAACCTTATCTTAATATTCCAGGCATCTTCTGTCAATGATTTTCGTAAATACCGAATTAAGTTTGGCAATATTGAACAACGGAGCAGTTTTCATTTTATACATTGCACCAATTGACTTTTTCAGACGGTTTTCGCTATACTGAGCATACACAGCCAGAAGGTTGTTTTTGGGGCCAGAAGGCTCTTGATCCCCAGGTACGAATATAGATAGCTGAAGGGTCCGTGGTCCCTGCACCGCGGACACTATGACAGAAGTCGATGTAATATGTCTGAAGACATACCCTCCCGGGTATGTCTTTTTTATCGACTGAAAGGAGGAAGCATGGAACTGAATGCCTTTTTTGAGCAGAACCCATCCGGAGCGCTGGCTTTTTCTGGCGGTGTGGATTCCTCTCTGCTGGTCTGGGCAGCCGCGAAATACGGTCAAGGCTGGCACGCCTACTATGTACACTCCGCATTTCAGCCCGCCTTTGAACTGGAAGACGCCAGGCGGGTCGCAGAGCAATGCGGAATGCCCCTTACCATCATAGAAGGTGATATCCTTCAGTATCCGGAGGTGACCGCCAATCCCGCGGACCGCTGCTATTACTGCAAGCGGCGCATCTTCTCCGCCATTCTCCGGCAGGCTGCGAAGGACGGGCACAAGCTGGTCATCGACGGCACAAACGCCTCGGATGACGCGGATGACCGCCCCGGGATGAGGGCCCTGCGGGAGCTGGAGGTCCGCTCCCCTCTCCGGGAATGCGGACTGACCAAGTCCGATGTCCGGACGATGTGCCGGGAGGCAGACCTGTTTGTCTGGAACAAGCCCTCCTATGCCTGCCTCGCCACGCGTATCCCCGCCGGAACACCCATCACGGAAGAGGCCCTGCGGAAGGTGGAGCGGGGCGAGGACCTTCTCGCCTCCATGGGCTTCCGGGATTTCCGCATCAGGCTCCGGGGAGGCGCGGCGGTCATTCAGGTGACAGAGTCCCAGCAGGACGAGGCATGGGAGCGGCGCAAAGAGCTCCTCTCCCGGTTGACTCCCATGTTCCCCCTGGTATCTCTGGACCTGGCAGGCCGAACATGCAGTGACTGAAAGGACGGTATATATGGAAAGTAAACACGATATTCTCTCTGTCCTGCAGGATGTGCAGGCCGGCGCGCTGACACCGGAGGAGGCGCTTCTGCGTCTGAAGCTGGCGCCCTTCGAGGATCTGGGCTACGCCAAGGTGGATTACCACCGGGCCGTCCGTCAGGGCGTGCCGGAGGTGATCTACGGTCAGTCCAAGACCCGGGAGCAGATCAGCGGCATCCTGGCCGCCATGGAAAAGCGCGGGAGCCGCAATATTCTGGTGACCCGCATTGGACAGGATGTGGCTGATTATCTGGTGGAACGGGTCCCGCTGCAGTATGAGCCTCTCGCAAAATTGGCAGTGGCCTTTCCGGAGGCGGTGGAGGGCCACGGCTCCATCGTGGTGGCTACCGGCGGCACCAGCGATATGGGCGTAGCCGAGGAAGCCGCCATCACCGCCGAGACGCTGGGCAACCGGGTCACCCGTCTCTATGACGTTGGCGTGGCAGGTCTGCACAGACTGCTTGGCAATCTGGAGCCGCTGATGAGCGCCCGGGTGGTCATTGCCGTAGCGGGCATGGAGGGTGCGCTTGCCAGCGTGGTGGGCGGCCTTGTGGACTGCCCCGTCATCGCAGTCCCTACCAGTGTGGGGTACGGCGCGTCCCTTGGCGGCATCTCCGCCCTGCTGTCTATGCTGAACTCCTGCGCCAGCGGGACCAGCGTGGTGAATATCGACAACGGTTTTGGCGCAGGCTTCCTGGCCAGCCGGATCAATCAAATGGAGAGTGCGAAAGAATGAAGACTTTATATCTGGAATGCAACATGGGAGCTGCCGGCGATATGCTGATGGCGGCACTGTACGAACTGATGTCTGAATCCGAAAAGGCCGCTTTTCTGGAAACCATGAACCGCCTGTTCCCCGGCGTGGAGATCCAGCCCCGGCAGGCTGTGACCTGCGGCATCACCGGCACCCACATGGACGTCACCGTCCGCGGCGAGGAGGAACACAGCCACGATGTGGCTCTGGGATGCGGGCAGGAGCATACTCATGTCCATACACATGACCATGACCACGACCATTGCCATGAGCACGACCACGACCATCATCATGACCACGGTCACGGGCATGTGCACCATCACGATCATAGCCACACCCACCACCATACCGCCCCTGCGGACATTGCCGCGCTGTTGGAAGCACTGGACTCTCCGGCAGAGGTAAAGACCGCCGCCAAAGCCATCTATGCCCGCATTGCGGAAGCGGAGTCTAAGGCTCACGGCAGACCGGTGGAGCAGATCCACTTCCATGAGGTGGGCGCTATGGACGCGGTGGCCGACGTCACCGGCGTCTGCCTGGCAGTTCATATGCTGTGCCCCGAGCGCATCGTCGTCTCTCCCGTCCATCTGGGCAGCGGTCAGGTCCGTTGCGCCCATGGCATCGTGCCGGTGCCCGCGCCCGCTACCGCCCACCTGATGGAGGGCTTCCCCTGTTACACCGGAGAGATCCGGGGCGAGCTGTGCACCCCCACCGGTGCGGCCCTGCTGACCCACTTTGCTGAGAGCTTCGGCCCCATGCCCGTCATGGCGCTGAAAAAGACCGGCTACGGCATCGGCAAAAAGGAATTCCCCGCCGCCAACTGCGTCCGGGCCTTCTGGGGCGAGAGCGGAGACCCTCAGCAGGCGGAGATCGTGGAGCTGTGCTGCCATATTGACGATATGACGGCAGAGGCCCTGGCCTTTTCCGGAGAGCAGCTGTTGGCCCAGGGCGCTCTGGACATCTCCTGCGCCCCTCTGACTATGAAGAAGGGACGTGCTGGCGTCAGCTTCACCGTGCTTTGTAAGCCGAAGGATGAGGAGCGCATTGCCCACGCCATCCTGCGGGAGACCAATACCAACGGGGTTCGCTCCCGTCGCTGTGGAAAGTACATTCTGACGCCCTCCGTCAAAACTGTGGAGACCGCCTACGGTCCCATCCGCGTCAAGTGCGCTGACGGCGAAGATATCCACCGGGAAAAGCCGGAGTATGAAGATGTGGCATCTGCCGCCAGAGCTTTCGGTCTGCCCTTCCAGAAGGTGTGGGAGGACGTTCTGTCCGCCATCCACGGGGAGGTGCCGCAGAATGGATAAGGCTATGTGGGAAAAAGCGGTGGCCTTCCACGGCCACGAGTGCCCGGGCCTTGCCCTGGGCGTGCGCCTGAGCGAATTCGTGCAGGCACAACTGGGCCATACATCCGCCCCCGACGAGGAGCTGGTTTGCATCGCCGAGACCGACGCCTGCCCCGGCGACGCCATCCAAGCCCTGCTGGGTTGCACCCTTGGCAAGGGGAATTTCATCTACCACTGCACTGGAAAGACCGCCTACACCTTCTATGACCGCGCCTCCGGCAAGGGCTTCCGGGTAGTCGCCAAGAGGAATCAGATGCCCCTCAGCCGGGAGGAACGCAAGCAGCAGATCCTCACCGCGCCGCTGGAGGAGCTGTTCACCGTCACCGAGCCCAGAGAGCCGCTGCCGGAAAAGGCCCGCATCTTTACCACCCTCACCTGCGCCTGCTGCGGCGAGGGCGTGGCGGAGCATATGGCCCGTCTGCAGGACGGCAAGGTGGTCTGCCTCCATTGCTTCCGCCCCTATGACCGTTGACTGAAAAGGAATTGAGCTTCATGAAAAAACTGTTTCCCATCCTGTTATCCTGCATACTGTTGCTGTCCCTGGCCGCCTGCGGCCAAAAGGAAGCGCCCGCTCCGGAGAAACCCGCCGAGCCTGAGACAACCGCCACCCGCACTGTCACCGATAGCTTCGGCCGGGAGGTCACTATCCCTGACGAAGTCAAGACCATCGTCTGCACCGGCTCCGGCGCCCTGCGTATGGTGACTTATCTGCAATGCACGGACCGTCTGGTGGGCGTGGAGGATTGCGACAAGGAATATGCAACGTCCACTCTCCGGGATTACGCCTACGCCTATCACGATACCTTCGACCCGCTGCCCTCCATCGGCAAAGGTGGCGGAACCGCCAATACTGCCTATGTGGAGGAGCTGATCGCTCTGCAGCCGGATGTCATTCTCTCCGGCTATACCCAGGAGGCTCTGGAGGATCTGGCACAGTCCACCGGCATTCCCTGCGTGTCCATCCGCGCCAAGAGCATCAACTTCATCGACGACAGCTTTTACACTGCTATGCGGGTAGCTGCCGAGGTGCTGGACGTTCAGGAGCGATGTGAAGTAGTTCTCCAGTACATTGACGGCTGCAAGGCCGATTTGGACGCA
>JAFVAS010000133.1 GCA_017480395.1 Oscillospiraceae bacterium
ATCAGCCGGTTGCCCCGGAGCGCCTCGATGGAGTTGATGCCCATGCCGCCCATGAGCTCTTTGATCTCATGCTTCCAGGCGGTCATCAGGTTGACCAGCCGCTGGGCCCCGATGTCCGGGTTGAGCCGCCTGACCAGGTCGGGGCGCTGGGTGGCGATGCCCCAGTTGCACTTGCCGCTCTGGCAGGTGCGGCACAGGTGGCACCCCAGGGCCAGCAGGGCGGCGGTGGCCACATAGCAGGCGTCGGCCCCCAGGGCGACGGCCTTGACCACGTCGGCGGAGGAGCGGACGGAGCCGCCCACCACCAGGGAGATGTTGTTGCGGATTCCCTCATCCCTCAGCCGCTGATCCACGGCGGCCAGGGCCAGCTCGATGGGGATGCCCACGCTGTCCCGGATGCGGGTGGGGGCCGCGCCGGTGCCGCCCCGGAAGCCGTCGATGGCGATGATATCCGCCCCGGAGCGGGCGATGCCGCTGGCGATGGCGGCGATGTTGTGGACGGCGGCCACCTTGACGATGACCGGCTTGCGGAAGCCGGTGGCCTCCTTCAGGGAGTAGACCAGCTGGCGCAGATCCTCGATGGAGTAGATATCGTGGTGGGGGGCGGGGGAGATGGCGTCGGACCCCTCCGGGATCATCCGGGTGCGGGAGACGTCGGGGCCCACCTTGGTGCCGGGCAGGTGGCCGCCGATGCCCGGCTTGGCCCCCTGGCCCATCTTGATCTCGACGGCAGCGCCCGCCTCCAGGAAGTCCCGGTGGACGCCGAACCGGCCAGAGGCCACCTGCACGATGGTGTTGGGGCCGTAGACATAGAAGTCCTCGTGGAGGCCGCCCTCCCCGGTGTTGTAGTAGATGCCCAGCTCCCGGGCCGCCCGGGCCAGGGAGGCGTGGGCGTTATAGCTGATGGAGCCGTAGCTCATGGCGGAGAACATCACGGGCATGCTCAGCTCCAGCTGGGGGGTGAGCTGACACTTCAGCGCCCCGCTCTCGTCCCGCTCCAGCCGATCCGGCTTTTTGCCCAGAAAGACCCGGGTCTCCATGGGCTCCCGCAGGGGGTCGATGGAGGGGTTGGTCACCTGGGAGGCGTTGATGAGAATTTTATCCCAGTAGACCGGGTAGGGCTTGGGGTTTCCCATGGAGGAGAGGAGCACGCCGCCGCTGCCGGCCTGCTTGTAGACCTCCTGGATGGACGCCTGGCTCCAGTTGGCGTTCTCCCGCAACCGGCAGTCGGACTTGACGATCTTCAGCGCCCGGGTGGGACACAGGGAGACACAGCGCTGGCAGTCCACGCACCTGCTCTCGTCGCTGAGCATGATGTCCCGCCCCTCGTCGTAGCGGTGCACCTCGTTGGCGCACTGACGGGCGCAGACCTGGCAGCGGATGCACCGGTCATCCCTCCGGATGACCTCAAACTCCGGATAGATATATTGGATTCCCATATCAGTACCTGCCCTCCTTCACGCGGACGATGACCGGCTCGCCTCCGGCGGGGGCCCAGATGTGCTCCGCCTCCGGCTCCATGGCCCGGATGGCCGCCTCCTCGCTGGCGATGAACACCAGGTCGTCCTTCTCCCCCACCACCATGCTGCGCAGCTTCAGCCGGTCGTTCAGGGCCATCAGGCCGCCGGTAAAGCCCAGAATGATGGAAAACGGGCCGGTGATGAGCAGGCTGGGGTAGACCGTGCGCAGGAATTGCAGCTTCTCCCGCTCCGGCTCCGGCCTGCGCGCGATGGTGGACCAGAAGGGGGCGGCGATGACGTCGGCCACCTCCTCCAGCCGCAGGCCCTGCTTGCGCTCCAGAAAGTCGGCGATGTAGGTGATGACCTCGGTGTCGGTCTGGAGGGTGCATTTATACCCATACATCTCAATAAAGCGCCGGTTGGCGTCATAACTGGAGATCTCGCCGTTGTGGACGATGGTGCGGTCCAGCAGGGCGAAGGGATGGGCCCCGCCCCACCAGCCGGGGGTGTTGGTGGGGTAGCGGCCGTGGGCCGTCCAGCAGTAGGCCTCATACTCCTCCAAGCGGTAGAAGACCCCCACGTCCTCGGGATAGCCGACGGCCTTGAAGACCCCCATGTTCTTGCCGCTGGAGAAGACGTAGGCCCCGGGCAGGGAGGTGTTGATCTTCATCACCACCCGCGCCACGAACTCGTTCTCATCCAGCTGCATACTGGCCAGCCGGGAGCGCAGCGGGGCGACGAAATAGCGCCAGATCAGGGGCTCGTCGGTGATCTGGGGGATCTTGCGGGTGGGGATGGTCTCCGCCCGGACGATCTCCAGCACCTCCTGAAGATAGGCCTCACAGGCCCGACGGGCCGGCTCATCCTCAAAGAAGATGTGCAGGGCGAAAAAGTCCCTGTACTCCGGGTAGATGCCGTATCCGGCAAAGCCGCCGCCCAGGCCGTTGGAGCGCTCGTGCATGGGGCGCATGCTCTCGATGATGGCCTCGCCGCTCATCCTCCGCCCCTCGGTGGAGATGACGGCGGAGATGGCGCAGCCCGAGGGGATGCGAATCTGGCCTTCCAGTAAACTCATTTGAATCAGCTCCTCATTGAGTGATGTCATAATAACAAAAAAGGACGCGCGCCAGCGCAGGGGCACGGTGTCCCCCGGGGCGAACGTCCTTGTTCGTGGGATTATTGTACATTATGCAGGATATAAAAATCAATCTTGCATTTTCACAAAACTTTTTCCACTCAGGCCCGTTGTTTTTGCAATTTTGACAATTGCTATTTTTCAAATACCGCGTTATACTGTCAGCGTTGAGAGACATTGACGTCCCCCGGAGCCTCCCCCGGCCCGGCCAGCGTCAATGTCTCTCCTTTTTTATTTTGAAATGGAAAGGGAGAATTGAAGATGCAAGTACCCGAACTGTTTGCAAGTCTGGTGTTTGACGACCGCGCCATGCGCGCGCGCCTCTCCGACGACGTCTATGATTCCCTGCGCAGGACCATCGCCGGCGAACAGCCCCTGAATCTGTCCGTGGCCAACGCTGTGGCCGCCGCCATGAAGGACTGGGCCGTGGAGCACGGCGCCACCCACTACACCCACTGGTTCCAGCCCCTGACCGGCATCACCGCCGAGAAGCACGACAGCTTCATCTCCCCCGCCCCCGACGGGCGGGTCATCATGGAGTTCTCCGGCAAGGAGCTCAACAAGGGGGAGCCCGACGCCTCCTCCTTCCCCTCCGGCGGCCTGCGGGCCACCTTCGAGGCCCGGGGCTACACCGCCTGGGACCCCACCAGCTTCGCCTTCGTCAAGGAGGGCACCCTGTATATCCCCACGGTGTTCTGCTCCTACAGCGGCGAAGTGCTGGACAAGAAGACCCCCCTGCTCCGGTCCATGGAGGCCATCAACAAACAGGCTCTCCGGGTGCTGCGGCTCTTCGGCAATACCGAGGTCACCCGGGTCACCACCAATGTTGGCCCTGAG
>JAFVAS010000134.1 GCA_017480395.1 Oscillospiraceae bacterium
CCAGCATCCCCTGGCCGGCAAGCCCGGTCTGGCCCTGGCGGACTTCTAAAATGAGCCCTTCTATGTCACGGCGCCCCCCTCCATGCGGGAGGCCACCATCGAGCTGTTTTCTCTCTGTGCCGACGCAGATTTCCTCCCCATCATCGAGTATCTGCCAACCCTCTCTGCCGCGTATATGAAGCTCTCCAGCGGGCGGGGGGTGCTGCTGTGCAACGACTGGATGATGGCGAAGAATAACCCGCTGTTCGCCGCGCTGCCCCTGCATATCCAGCGGGGCATCAGCCTGGCCTGGCTGACGGAGCGGCAGGATCCCCTGGCCCAGATCGTCATCGCGGAGATGCGCCGGTGGTTCGATCAAAAGAATTAAACAAATCGTTATAGAGGACGCCGACGGCGTCCTCTTTCTCTGTCACCCCATAACGAAAAAGTTATAGCTTCGGGTAACGAAAGCGATATTGGACGGGAGCGGTAGAATCGGATAAGATAGAAGGGACAAAAGGAGAGGAGGCGAGGGCCCATGGCAAAAAATTTCTGCGATCTGACCGGCAGGCACGCCGTGGTCATCGGCGGCAGCGGCGGCATCGGCCAGGCCATCGCCCAGGCCCTTGCGGAGGCCGGGGCACAGGTGATGATCGCCTCCCTCTACGCCGACTCGCTGCACCGGGCCGCCCGGGAGATTCAGGAGCGCGCCGGAGAGACGGTGCTGACCCATGTGGTGGACGCCGCCGACGAACGGCAGGTGCGCACCCTGCTGGAGACCGCAGTCCGAGAGCTGGGACGGGTTGAAATTCTGGTCAACGCCCAGGGCCTGAACAAAAAATTCCCGGGCACGGAGTTCCCTGTGGAGGCCTGGGAGGCCATGTTCGACGCCAATGTCAAGTCGGTCATGCTGACCTGCAAGCACTTTGGCAAGTACATGATGGACAACGACATCCACTGTAAGATCATCAACCTCTCCTCGGTGCGGGGCGTCCGGGCGGTGGGCAACGGCGGCAACGGCAACGTGGGCTACTGCGCCACCAAGGGCGCGGTGGAGATGCTGACCCGGGCCTACGCCTCCGATCTGCGGCCCAACATCCAGGTCAACGCCATCGCCCCCACAACCACCTACACCCCGGCGATGGTGGGGGTCATGTCCGCCGACCCCGCCGAGCGCAACGCCAAGGCCAAGGATACCCCGGCCATGCGCATCGGCATGCCGGAGGACTGCGCCGGCCCGGCGGTCTTCCTGGCCTCCTCGGCGTCGGATTTTATCACCGGTTCCACCCTTTATCCGGACGGCGGCCTGACCGCCATTGGGTGAAGGTGAAATAAGAGTCCCAAGATATGATTTGAGGATAAAGGAGCATTTGAACATGGAAATGAAGGAAGTTGTCATTCTGGACGCCTGCCGCACGGCGGTGGGGAAGATGGGCGGCTCGCTGCGCCCCCTCTCCGCCTATGACATGGCTGTCGCGGTGATCGAGGGCACGCTGAAGCGCTCCGGCATCGCCCCGGAGGCGGTGGATGAGGTGGTGCTCGGCCAGTGCCGTCAGACCTCTGACGAGCCGAATATCGCCCGCATGGCCGCCCTGAAGGCGGGCATCCCGGACACCGTACCGGCCTACACCGTCATGCGCCAATGCGCCAGCGCCATGACCGCCGTACAGAACGGGGCCATGAGCATCCTGTGCGGCCAGAACGACGTGGTCATCGCCGGCGGCACCGAGTCCATGTCCAACGCGGTCTTCTATGTCCGCAACGCCCGCTGGGGTGTGGGCACCGGCAACACCGAGTTTGTGGACGCCCTGACCGAGGGGCAGTTCCGCTCCCAGCCCCAGGAGATGTACGGCCGCTACAACATGGGGGCCACCGCCCAGAACGTCGCCGACACCCTGGGCATCACCCGGGAGGAGCAGGACGCCTTCTCCCTGGCCTCCCAGCAGAAGGCCGTCGCCGCCATTGACGCCGGGCGGTTTGCCGACGAGATCGTCCCCGTCTCCGTGCCCCAGGGGAAGAAAAAGCCCCCGGTGATCTTTGACACCGACGAGTTCCCCCGCCGGGACACCGACGCGGCAAAGCTGGCCAAGCTGAAGCCCTGCTTCAACGTGAAGAAGGACGAGGCGGGGCGGCTGTTCAACGACAGCGCCCTGACCGGCTCCGTCACCGCCGCCAGCTCCTCCGGCCGCAACGACGGCGCGTCGGTGCTGCTGATGGCCTCCGGAGAGAAGGCCGCCGAGCTGGGCATCAAGCCTATGGCCAAGATCATCGGCATGGGCACTGCGGGCTGCGATCCCCGCCTGATGGGCCTGGGCCCGGTGTACGCCGTCCCCAAGGCGCTGAAGGATGCCGGGCTGACCCTGGACGACATCGGCCTGATCGAGCTGAATGAAGCCTTCGCCTCCCAGTCCCTGGGCTGCATCAAGCTGCTGGGCCTGGAGGATCGGATGGATATCATCAACGTCAACGGCGGCGCCATCGCCCTGGGCCACCCCGTGGGCTCCTCCGGCTGCCGGATCATCGTCTCCCTGGTGCACGAGATGAAGCGCCGGGGCGTCAAGTACGGCCTCGCCACCCTCTGCATCGCAGGGGGCATGGGCCAGGCCACTGTTGTCGAGCTGTGTGAATAAGGATAAAAGAAATCGACCTGCTTCGGCGCATCCCTGCGATGCAGAGTGCCATCCCCGAGCGGTTCCGGCTTTGCCGGGAGCGAGTGGGGGCATACCGGATGGCGGCCAGGCAAGCGCCCTGCGCTGCCGCCGACATCGCGGGGGGCATGGGCCAGGCCACCGTTGTCGAGCTGTGTGACTGAGAGAAAGGAAGGAAATGAAATCATGTCCAAGACCAATAAGCTGATCATCTCCGCCTGCCTGTGCGGCGCGGGCACCAAGAAGAGCCAGGCCCCCACCGTGCCCTACACCCCGGAGGAGATCTCCGATCAGGCCATCGCCTGCGCCAAGGCCGGTGCAGCCATCGTCCACATCCACGTCCGGGAGGACAAGGTGGTGGACGGCAAGATGGAGATCGGCTACAAGTCCATGAGCCTGGAGAAGTTCACCGAGACCTGCCAACTGCTGCGCCGCAAGTGCAAGGAGCAGGGGGTGGACGTGTGCATCAACCTGACCACCTCCGGCGGTGAGTACGAGGACTACAAGCGCCTCCAGCACCTGGGCGCGCTGCAGCCTGAGATGTGCTCCTTCGACCCCAACACCCTGAACTGGTCCAACAGCTACATTTTTGAGAATTCTCCCCGCTTCCTGAACCAGCTGGCGCAGGAGGTCGTCAAGTACGACATCAAGCCCGAGTTCGAGGTCTTTGACACCGGCCACATCGACTCCGTCATGTACTACGTCAACAAGTGGGGCATCCCCAAGCCCCCCCACATCCAGTTCATTATGGGCGTGGGCGGCTCCATGCAGGGCACCACTGAGAACCTGGCCTTCCTGGTAGGCAAGCTGCCCGAGGGAGCCACCTGGTCCGTCTCCGGCATCGGCAAGTGCCACATGGAGATGATGCTGGCCGGTCTGGCCCTGGGTGCCGACGGTCTGCGGGTCGGCCTGGAGGACAACATCATCTACTCCCGCAACCCCGATGGCAGCAAGGTCATCGCCACCAATGTGATGCTGGTGGAGCGGGCGGTGGAGCTGGCCAAGCTGGCCGGTCGGGAGATCGCCACCGCCGCCGAGGCCCGGGAGATCCTGGGCCTGACCCAGAAGGTTCCCATGGGCTGAGCCATGTTCAGCGAGAGTAACATCGACGTCCGTTACCCGGATGTGGACGCCATGGGGATCGTCCATCACGCGGTCTATCCCGTCTGGTATGAGGTCGCCCGGATGGACTTCTTTGCGGAGCTGGGCTTCTCCTATGCGGCCATGCACGCCCAGGGGATCAACCCGCCCATGGTCAATCTGAACGTCAACTTCATGGCCACCGTCGCCTATCCCGCCGCCGTGACCGTGCGCACCCAATGCCTGGCCTTCGGCCCCAAAAAGCTGAAGCTGGGCTATGAGATCCGGGATGGGCAGGGGAGGGTGGTCAGCACCGCCGAGACCTTCCACATCTGGACCGGCCCGGACAACCGCTCCATTCGACTTAATGAGGCGCTGCCCGAGGTGTATGAGCGCTTCCGCAGCAAAATCGGCACGGAGCGGGAGACCCTTTGATCTGTCAGTAAACCATCTCAACATAAATTTCTGTGTCAAACGAAAAAGGAGGAAATCATCATGGCATACATGCCCAAAGACAAGTGCGTCCAGTATCTGGACGACTCCACCATGCCCAAAATCTACGACCTGTCCCAGCCCTGGGGCGTGGACACCCCGCTGTGGCCCTTCCCCGGCGCCCGGCAGGATCTCCAGTTCCCCCGCGGCCAGTATCTGGGCCGTTTCCACAAGCGCACCATGACCTACACCGGCACCCTCCACGCCGGCACCCACATGGACGCCCCCAACCACGTCCTCCACGAGGAGGAGGTTGACCGGGAGCGCAACGGCTACACCCTGGCGGAGATTCCTCTGGCCCGCTGCATCGGCTCCGGCATCATCGTCGATATGCGCTACCTCAAGGACGAGTTTGAGGAGAAGTGGAACGCCGCCGAGGGCGACCCCGCCAAGATGGACGAGTCCATCTGGCACATC
>JAFVAS010000135.1 GCA_017480395.1 Oscillospiraceae bacterium
GGCCGGCCTCTCCGCCGCCATCGAGCTGGCGAAACAGAATATCGAGACCAATCTGATCTCCTCCCAGCCGTCGGAGCGGGCCCAGTCCGTCCTGGCGGAGGGGGGCATCAACGCCGCCCTCAACGTCATGGGGGAGGGGGACACGGTGGAGGAGCACTTTGCCGACACGATGCGCGGCGGCGTATCTCTGGCCGATCCCAACGCGGTCTTTGGCCTGGTCTCCCACGCCCCGGCGATCGTGGAACGTCTCTCCGCCATCGGCGTGCCCTTCCAGATGGAGAATGGGGCGCTGATCCAGCGCAATTTCGGCGGGCAGAAGAAAAAGCGGACGGCCTATGCCAGGAGCAGCACGGGGAAGGTCCTCATGACCGCCATGATTGACGAGGCGCGGCGCTACGAGGCGGCGGGCCTGATCCACCGCTTCCCCCACCATGACCTGCTGAAGCTGCGTCTGGAAGACGGCGTCTGCACCGGCGCGCTGGTGCAGGACAGCTATTCCCGGCGGTGCGATACCTTCCCCGGCGCGGTGATCCTCTGTCTGGGGGGTCTCAACGGCCTCTTCCCCGGAAAGACCACGGGGACGACCCAGAACACCGGAGACGCGCTGGCCGCCCTGTTCGGCCAGGGGGTTGCCCTGGCCAATCTGGAGATGATCCAGTACCACCCCACCACGGTGCAGATTCCGGGAAAGCGCATGCTGATCTCGGAGGCGGCCCGGGGCGAGGGGGGGCGGCTGTTCGTGGAGCGCTCCGGCCAGCGCTGGTACTTCATGGAGGAGAAATACCCGGCCCTGGGCAACCTCATGCCCCGGGACGTGATCAGCCGGGAGATGGCCCGGCTCGACGGCCAGGTCTATCTCGACCTGACCGGCCTGACCAAGCAAACCTGGCGGGAGAAGCTGCCCGACCTGCGCAGCGAGATCCGCCATTACCTCAAGCTGGACCCGGCCAGGACGCCGGTGCCCGTCAGCCCCGGCATCCACTTCTTCATGGGCGGTGTCTGGGTGGACGAGGGGCACCGCACCAACCTGCCCGGCCTCTACGCGGCGGGGGAGTGCGCCTGTCAGTACCACGGGGCGAACCGGCTGGGGGGCAACTCCCTGCTGGGGGCGATCTACGGCGGCATGACGGCGGCCCGTACTGCGGCGGAGGAGACCGCCCTCCCGGGGGGCGAGCCGACGGAAGTGGCGCACACCGCTCCCGCTCAGGCGGGCAATGCCCTGGAGCTGGGGGACATTCTGTTCTCCGGCCTCGGCATTTTGCGGGATCAGGAGACGATGGAGGGCGCGCTGGAGCGCCTCTCCGCCCTGGAGCCCAGTCCCCGGGTGACCCTGGGCCGGGCGATGCTCTGCTCCGCCCTGGCGCGGCGGGAGAGCCGGGGGGCCCACACCCGGACGGACTTCCCGGAGCGGGACGATCAACAGTACCAGAGGACCACCGTCGCCGTCTGCGGCGGGGAGGGCATCGAGATCTCCTTCCGGGAGATCCCCGCAAGGAGGGAAGCGCATGTGGATTGACGTTCTGCGGCGGGAGAGCGGCGCGGCCACGCCCTATCTCCAGCGCTTTCTCTATGAGCCGGAGGAGGAGACGGAAACCGTCGCCACGGCGCTGACCCGCCTCAACGAGCGCGCCGACCTGCGGGACGCGACCGGCGCGGCGGCGGAGCCCATCCGCTGGGCGTGCAGCTGCCTGCAAAAGAAGTGCGGCGCCTGCGCCATGGTCATCGACGGCGTCCCTCGCCTCGCCTGTGATGCGCGGCTGTCCTCCTTTAAGCGGGGGGTACGGCTGGAGCCGCTGCGGAAATTTCCCGTGGTGGCCGACCTCATCGTGGATCGGAGCGTCCTGCGGGAGAACCTGGCCGCTATGAGGGTCTGGTTCAACTCGGACGCGGCGATGCACAGCCGGGCCGCCGCGGTGGGGTACGAGGCCTCCCGCTGTCTGCAATGCGGCTGCTGCCTGGAGGTGTGTCCCAATTTCGCCCCCGGCGGGAGGTTTGTGGGCATGGCCGCTGCGTTGCCAGTGACCCGGCTGCTGGCGGAGCTGCCCGCCGCCGAGCAGGCGGAGCTGGCGGCCCTCTACCGCGAGCGGGTGTTCGAGGGGTGCGGGAAGTCGCTGGCCTGTCGAACCATCTGCCCGGCGGAGATCGACATCGACGCCATGCTGGTCAACTCCAACGCCGTCGCCGTGTGGAAGCGGCTGCTGCGCAATGTTGACAAACCCCGGAAAAAGTAGTATGATGCGTGATGTTAGCTTAAGCTAACCATTAACGCAACGGAGGATAAACCCCAAATGGAACAGAAAAAGAAATTTGCAATCGGCGTGACCGACGTCATCCTGGCCGTGGTGGAGCTGCTGTTTTTCATCGGAATGCTGACCTTTCTGCGGCCCTGCGCCGCCATGGAGGACGGGAGCTGGATGACCTGCCATTGGGCGGGACAGGCGGTGACCGGCGTCGCCGGGGCCCTGCTGGTGATCGCCCTGGCCCACCTGTTTGTGGATGCGCGGGCCAAGATCGGCATGGACATCGCTCTGGCGGTCGTCGCCGTGCTGGCCATCTGCATTCCCGGCCGCCTCATCCACCTGTGCATGATGGACATGATGCGCTGCCGCTCCGTCATGACGCCGGGGGTGATCGTCCTGTCGGTGCTGACCATCGCGGCGGCGGCGGCGGACGTGCTGGTGCAGCGGAAAAAATAAACGTAAAAGGATCATTCTATGAGATTTGCAAGGCTCCTGTCCCTGAAGAATATGAAGCGCAAGCCGGCCCGGACGGCGGCGCTGGTGCTGCTGGCGGCCTTTTTGTCGCTGTCGATCTTCGGCGGCTCGCTGGTGATCACCAGCCTGCAAAACGGCCTGAGGAGCTATGAGGCCCGCCTGGGGGCGGACATTGTGGCCGTTCCCTATCAGGCCCGCGCCAAGGGCACCTTCGAGTCCATCCTGCTGCAGGGTATCCCGGGCATGTTCTATATGGACGAGCAGTATTACGAGAAGATCAAGACCATCGATGGGGTGGAGCGGGCGGCACCCCAGTTCTACCTGGCCTCCACCAGCTCGGGCTGCTGCTCCGTGGCGGTGCAGATCATCGGGTTTGACCCGGAGCAGGACTTTACCGTTCAGCCCTGGATTCGGGACAGCTACGCCGACACCCTGGGCGACGGCGACATCGTGGTGGGCAGCGACCTCACCATCCCCAAGAACGGGACACTGACCTTCTACAATACCCAATGCCGCATTGTGGCCCAGCTGGACAAGACCGGAACCGGCCTGGACACGGCGGTCTACACCAACATGAACACCATCAAGCAGATGATGAAAAACGCTGAGAGCCTGGGCTTTTCCTATTTTGCCGACGTCGATCCCGACCACGCCGTCTCCTCGGTCATGATCAAGGTGGCCGACGGCTATGACGTCTCGGAGGTGACGGGGGACATCAACGTCCACGTCCGGCACATCGAGGCGGAGCAGACCACCAGCATGATCTCCGGGATTGCCGACGGGCTGTCCAATGTCTCCCGCATCGTCGGGGGGCTGACGGTGATGATCTGGGTGCTGGCCATCGTGATTTTGGTGATCGCCTTCGCCATGATCTCCCACGAGCGGGCGAAGGAATTCGCCATTTTGCGGGTGATGGGCGCGTCGCAGCGGATGGTATCCCGGCTGCTGCTGACGGAGTCCGCGCTGATCAGCCTGATCGGCGCAACCCTCGGCGTCGCCCTGGCGGCCCTGATCCTCGTCCCCTTCTCCGGGGCGATCAGCACCGCCCTCGACCTCCCGTATCTGATGCCCGAGGTCGGCGCCATTGTGGCGCTGGCGGCGGGTGCGCTGGCGCTGTCGGTGCTGGCGGGGTCGCTGACCGCCGCGGTCTCCGCCTACCGCATCAGCAAAAAGGAAGCCGGACTGATCCTGAGGGAGGGCGCGTGAGATGGATTTGAGAGCCGAAGGCGTCAGCCGCCGCTATTTCCGGCAGGGGAAGGGCCGCAACTTCTTTTTCGCCGTGCAGGAGACCGACCTGACCCTCCCCGCCGGGAACCTGATCGAGATCACCGGGCGCTCCGGGAGTGGGAAGAGCACGCTGCTCAACATGCTGGCGGGCCTGCTGGAGCCCACCACGGGCAGGGTGCTGCTGGACGGCACCGACCTCTACGCCCTGGACGACGGAAAGCGCTCCATCCTGCGCAACCGGAGCATCGGCGTCATCCCCCAGGGCCAGACGGGGCTGCACAGCCTGACCGTGCTGGAAAATGTGAAGCTGCCCAGCCTGATGTATGACAGGCAGCCCTGCTCCGATGAGCGGGCGGAGGCGCTGCTGGAGCGGGTGGGGATCGCCCACCTGCGGGATGTATACCCCAACGAGCTCTCCGGCGGCGAGATGCGCCGCCTCGCCATCGCCCGGGCGCTGGTCATGGATCCCGGGGTGCTGCTGGCGGATGAGCCCACCGGCGACCTGGACGACGAGAACACCCACGCGGTGCTCTCCCTGCTGCGCCAATGCGCCGACGGGGGGAAGGCGGTGCTGCTGGTGACCCATGAGCGTGAGGCGGCGCAGTACGCCCACGCCGTCTACACCATGAGCGGGGGGATTCTCACCGCCGCAGACCAAGGATAAATCAGAGATCTGCACAGGGCTGCCTGGGACAAACCCCGGGCATCCATCCCGTAAGACTGCAATAAAATGGAAGAGCGGAGCTGCCATCCCCTGTGGCGGCTCCGTTTTTTGTGCAAAGGAGAGAAACAACGCTTTACATTGAATAAATGGGTATGATAAAATAAAAAATAACGGAAAACAAACGGAAGCGCGGACAAACGAGGTGCGGTTGGACAAAGCGATGCGGAAGAGATATTTTTACAATTTCATACTCTGCGCGATCCTGCTGGCCGCTGCCCTCGCCCTCTCCGGGTGCGGGGAGGCCCCGGCCGCGGCGTCTGAGCCTGAGCCCGCCGCGTCGGAGCGGGACGAGCCCGCCGCCGAGCCGATCGAGCAGGAGAACCTGGTGTCCCCCACGCCGGCGAATGCAGCCCCCACACCGGCGGCCCCCGGCGGGGCGCAGTTTGTCGCCCAGGCCTTTTTAGAGGCCGCCTTTGACGACGCCGCCGCCGAGGGGAACGACGAGGTGCAGGTGGATCTGTCCTCCGTGAACGAGGGCTATGTGGCCCTCTTCTGCGAATCCGACGCCCGCAACAAGCTCCAGGTGTTCCACGGCGAGGAGAAGTACGTCTACGACGTGGCCCAGGGTGTGCCTCAGATCTACCCCCTCCAGATGGGGGACGGCCTCTATACGTTCAAGGTGATGAAAAACCTGGAGGACAGCAAATATTTTGAGCTATATCAGTGCCAGGCCGAGGTGACCCTGCTGGACGAGTTCCAGCCCTTCCTCCGGCCCAGCAAGTACGCCGATTACAGCGCCGCCTCCGCCTGCGTCAAAAAGGCGGCAGAGCTGGCCGGCACATCGGCGGACGTCAACGACTTTATCACCCGGGTCTACGAGTTCGTCTGCGCCAACGTGACCTATGACTACGACAAGGCGGCCAGCGTCGCCTCCGGCTATATGCCGGACCCGGACAGCACCCTGGCGGAGAAGAAGGGGATCTGCTTCGACTACGCCTCGCTGGCGGCCTCCATGCTGCGCAGCCAGGGGGTGCCCACCAAGCTGATTTTCGGCTATGTGGCCCCGGACGACGTCTATCACGCCTGGAATATGTATTACACCGAGGAATCCGGCTGGGTCGCCATGGAGTTTCAGGTCGGTGCCAACGCCTGGAATCGGATCGACATGACCTTTGCCGCCAATGGGGCGGACAGCAGCTTCATCGGAGACGGCTCCAATTATTTGGATGTGTATCAATATTAGGAAAGGGGCTTTGCAGCCATGAGTTCTGAGAACCGTTCGGGCAAAAACACGCTGGATTACGCCGATCTGGGGTCTTTCTTTGAGAATATGGGCATGATGGTGAGGGCCGGTATCACGGTGAGCGAGGCGGTGGATCTGCTGCGGGAGGAGACGAGCGCCGAGGACGGCGCCATCGCCGCGGCGCTGAACGCCATGTCGGAGCAGATGTCCTTCGGCTCTTCCCTGGCGGACGCTATGCGCGCCTGCGGCGCGTTTCCCGACTACGCGGTGGATATGACCGAGGCGTCGGAGTACACCGGGCGGCTGGAGGACACCCTCTTCCATCTGTCGGACTACTACCGCGCGGAGAACGAGATGCGCAGCACCCTGATCTCCGCCGTGCGCTATCCTGTGATCCTGCTCTTCATGGTCATCGCCGTACTGGTGGCCATGCTGGCCCTGGTGTTCCCGGCCTTTACCGGGGTATATCAAAACCTGACGGGAAGCCTGTCCGGCGCGTCCTTCAACTACATCGGCGTCTCCCTGGCCGTGTGCTGGGGGATGCTGGGGGTCATGGTGGTGCTGGTGGTGCTGCTGCTGGCGGGAGTGCTGCTGTGGCGGGGCGGAAAGCAGGAGCGGGTGCGCGCCTGGCTCTCCCGCATCGGCACCTTCCGGGCGCTGTTTGAGAACCTCGACCTCTACCGCTTCACCTCCTGCTTTGACATGTTCCTCTCCAGCGGAGAGATGCAGGACGAGGCGCTGAAAAAGAGCATGACGGTGGCCCAGGGCGAGGGCCTGCGGGCCAAGCTGGCGCGCTGCGTGGAGAAGATGGACGCGGGGATGAGCTTCTCCCAGACCGCCTATGAGGAAAAGCTCTACGACCCGGTGAACAACCGGATGCTGATCCCCGCCGAGCGCAGCGGCATGCTGGACTCCATTCTGCGCAAGGTGCTGGGCAACCTCCGCACGGACAACGAGAAGTACATCGCCCGGATCGCCAACACGGTGGAGCCGCTGCTGACCGGGCTGCTGATGATCTTCATCGGCGTCATGCTCATCAGCCTGATGGTGCCCCTGATCGGCATTATGAACTCCATCGGGTAACCTACATACTGTGACGGAAAACGGATTATGAAGCAGATCAAAAAGCACAAGTTCATAGCGGCCTGCCTGCTGATTTTGATCGTCCTGATCGCCGGGCTGTGCATTCGCTCGGCCCGCAGCGCCGAGGCGCGCCGGGCGGAGGAGATCAAGGCCATCTCCGACACGATCTATGCCCGGGCCCTGCAATGCTATGTGATTGAGGGGGCCTATCCGGAGAGCCTGCGCTATCTGGAGGAGAACTATGGCCTCACCATCAACCAGCAGGATTACCGCGTCGTCTACATGCCCTTTGCGGAGAATCTTCCGCCGGAGGTGCGGGTGATTGCGAGGGAGGGGAGCTCATGATGGGCGCGGCGAAAAAGCGCGGGCGCGGCCTGGGGGACATCGTCTCCACCCTGACCATCGCGGTGCTGTTCCTGGTGATTCTGCTCCTGGTGGTGTTCTCCGCGTCGGGCTATCAGCGGGCGGTGGAATTGCAGGACGGGAGCAGCAACACCCGGGCGGTGCTCTCCTACGTCATCACCTGCGTCAAGGACAACAGCACCGGGGAGATCCTTCCCGGGGACATCGACGGCGCGCCGGGACTGACCATCCGGGACAGCCGCACCGGCTATGAGCAGCGCATCTACCTGGTGGACGGCCAGCTGCTGGAGGAATACGGCATGATCGGCCAGGACAGCGACCCCGCCGGGGCGCTGGTGATCGGCCAGGTGTCGTCCTTTGAGGCACGCCTGCTGGAGGACGGCGTGCTGGAGGTGCGCACCGACTTGGGCGTGTCCTATGTCAGCACAAGGAAGTAAACCCGCCCCCGCGGCGTTTGGGCGCGGGGGATGTTGAGAGGATTCCATGAAAAAGAAGATCAGCATAGCATCCATAGTTGAGCTCTTCGGGCTGTTTGTCATCCTGCTCCTGGTGATCGTGGTCATCACGGAGACCTTTGTGCTGACCCGGGGGCAGAGCCTGCGCGCCAGGCACCTCACCGAGGCCGTCACTCTGGCCGAGAGCGTGGCGGAGATCACCTCCGGTGCGGACAGTCCGGAGCGGGCCGCCGAGCTGCTGGGCCGGATGGAGGGGGCCCAGCCCCCCACGGTGGAGGGGGAGCGCGTTGTCTCCCGTGTGGACTTCGCCGGACAGGCGGACGCCGGGGATGACTACACGGTCTGCCTCACCCTCCAGGCCGACACCGGCCGGGCGGGCAGCTATGTCTCAGAGGTCATCGAGGTCTATTTCGCCCAGGACGACGGGGCGATCTACACCCTCAGCACCGGCAATTACATCAGGGGGGACGCGCCATGAGCCATAAGATCAGACTGGGGCCCATCGCCATCTTCCTCACCGTGGTCGCCATCGTCCTGTCCACCCTGGCGGTGCTGACGGTGGCCACCTCCAACGCGGACCGGGTGATGGCCCAGCGGTTTGCCGATGTCACCCAGATCCGCTATGAGCTGGAGGCCGACGGCGCGCGCTTCCTCCAGGCGGCGGCGGAGGCCGCCGCGGACGGCCGGGACGTGGGGGAGGACACCGACGCCACTCCCCTGACCGACGGGGGCTATGCCTGCGCCCTGGAGCGGGAGGGCTACACCCTGCGCATCGAGATCACCCAGCCCGACGGGGCGGGAAACTTTGAGATCACCAAGTGGAAAATCAGCAAGAACTGGGATATGGAAGATCCGATGGACAACGTCTGGAAAGGATAGGGGATCACAGCATGGCACTCAATGAGATTTTAAGCGCCGCCACCGAGAAGGGCGCCTCCGATATTTTCATCATCGCCGGCCTTCCGGTGACCTTCAAGATCAAGGGGGCCCAGGATCGCCAGGACAGCGGCATCATGAAGCCCAACGACATCAACGCCCTCATCGACGAGATCTATACCGTGGGCCGCCGGGATCGAACCAACCTGGAGAACCATGTCGATGACGACTTCTCCTTCTCCATCCCACAGCTGGGGCGCTTCCGCGTCAACGTGTTCCGCCAGCGGGGCACCGCCTCGGCGGTCATCCGGGTCATCCGCTTCGGCATCCCCGACCCGGCGAAGCTGGGCATCCCGGAGAGCGTCCTCTCCCTGGCGGACAACAAGACGGGCCTTGTGCTGGTGGCGGGGGCGGCGGGCTCCGGCAAGTCCACCACCCTGGCCTGCATGATCGACCGCATCAACCGCAGCCGGGAGGCGCATATCATCACCATGGAGGACCCCATCGAGTACCTCCACTCCCACAATCGGAGCATCGTGAGCCAGCGGGAGGTCTTTATCGACACCCCCGGCTATCTCGACTCCCTGCGCTCCGCCCTGCGGGAGAGCCCGGACGTCATTCTGCTGGGCGAGATGCGGGACTATGACACCATCTCCTCCGCCATCACGGCGGCGGAGACCGGGGTGCTGCTGTTCAGCACCCTGCACACCAGCAGCGCGGCCAACACCATCAACCGCATTGTGGATGTCTTTCCCGCCAACCAGCAGCTCCAGGTGCGCGGCCAGCTGGCCCAGCTCATCCGGGGCGTGGTGTGCCAGCAGCTCATCACCACGGTGGACGGCGCGCTGATCCCGGTGTTCGAGGTGCTGAAGAGCACGCCGGCCATCCAGAATATGATCCGGGAGGGGAAGCTGCACCAGCTGGACTCCGCCATGCAGGCCGCCCAGGCCGACGGCATGTGCACCATGGACGCCAGCCTGCTCTCCCTGTACCAGCGCAAGCAGATCACCAAGACCACGCTTCTGAGCGCCTGCAACAACTATGAATTTATGGTCAAGCGCGTCGGCGCGTGACCCCGGAGCAATAGAGAACAACCAATTTTCCGAAGGGGCGGTGGAGCCGGAATGAACGAGTCGGCAGAGAAGATCGAACAGGAACAGAATGTGCTATATGTCAAGGCTTTCTCCGGGTTTTCGGTGAAATACCGGGAGACGGAGCTGATCGGCGGCAAGCAGGTGGAGTCCCAGTTCAGCCTGCTGCTCCAGCTGCTGCTCCACAACCGGAGCTCCGGCGTGCCCCGGAGCCTCATCAAGGCCACCCTGTTTGAGGATCGAGAGATCGAGGACGTCTCCCACGCCATCCGAACCGTCGTCTACAACGCGAAAAAGCGGCTGAGCGCCTTCGGCCTGCCCGCCTGTGATTACATTCAGCAGCGCAAGGGCGTCTACTACTGGACAGATGAGATCGCGGTGGTGGAGGACGCCGAGGAGTTTGAGCGCTCCCTGGCCGAGGCCCGGCTGGAGGAGGTGCCGGAGGAGCGGGTCGAGGGGCTGCTGGACGTCTGCTATCGCTACTCCGGGCGGTTCCTGTCCGGGCTGGACTCGGTGGTCTGGGCCTTCCAGGAGTCGGAGCGCTACCGCGACCTGTTCCACGGCTGCGTGGAGGAGGCCGCCGCCCTGTTGCGCCAGGCGCACCGCTACAAGACCATGTACGACCTGGGGGTCTACGCCTCCACCGCCGACCCCTTTGCCGAGTGGGAGGAGCTCACCATGGAGGCCCTGGTGGGGCTGGGCCGGTTTGAGGAGGCGGAGCGCTTTTACGACGACACCGTCAACGCCTACATCAAGGAGTACGGTAACCGCTCCAACGAGTACGTCAAGGACATCACCAAAAAGCTGGGTAATCACCTGATCTATCAGCACGAGACCATTGAGGAGATCCAGAGCAAGCTGCGCAATATGGACCCCTACGGGGGACGGGGCTATTTCTGCTCCCTGCCTGTGTTTCAGGAGCTGTATCGCACCATGGAGCGCACCATGGAGCGCTCCGGCGAGCGGGTCTACCTGATGCTGTGCACCATTGTGGACAGCAAGGGCAACCCCATGAAGGAGGGGCCGAGGCTGGAGGGCCTGTCCGAGCGGCTGCAGGACGCCATCGTGGAGTCGGTGCGCCACACCGACACCGTCACCCGCTACGGCAAGGGGCAGTATCTGATCCTGCTCATCAACACCTCCAAGGAGAACTGCGCCATCATCGAGCGGCGCATCAGCAGCAACTTCCTGATCGGGCGTCAGCGCACCGGCGTGGAATACTCGGTCAACAGCGTGATCTTCCCCAACAACTGACCCCGCCTTTGGGCGCAGACCCAAAGTGAATTTACCTGAGAGAGGGGCGTGAGGCGGCCTATGGCATCGGTCCTCTATGCCGAAATTTATCTGATCTGTCTGATTATCGCCGGCATTCTGCTGGGCTGGATGGTCAAAAACGGGATGCAGTCCTCCGCCGAACGGTGGCTGGCCCGGATTCTGACCTGCTTTATCATCAACTTCATCTCCAATTTTCTCTTCACGGTGTTTCACAGCATCGTCATCACCCCCTACATCACGCCGCTGTCCTACCTGTTCAAGACGCTGTACCATATCTCCCTCTCGGTGGGCGTGTTCCTCTGGTGTGTCTATGCGGAGATCGAGCTGCGCAGCGGCCAGCTCCAAAACGGCCAAAAGCTGAAGCGGTGGCTGATCCCCGCCGTCGTGCCGGTGCTCTTCGCCCTGACCAACCTGTGGAACCATCAGCTGTTCCGCTTCGAGGACGGGATTTATATCCGGGGCGTGCTGTTTCAGGTGCAGATGTGCTATCTGTTGATTTTCTCCGGCTATGAGACCGTCCGGCTGATCCGCCGGGCCTGGGTGGAGTCCGACCCGGGCCATCGGACCCATCTGGTCATCACCGGGACCTTTTCCCTGTGCGTGCTGGCCGCCTGGGTGCTCTCCTTCATCGGGGAGGCCTTTCCGGTCATCTGTGTGGCCATCATCGTGGAGCTGCTGTTCCTCTTCCTGGGCACCACCATCACCCAGATCTCCCTGGATAAGCTGACCCAGGTCAACAACCGGCAGAATCTGATGGGCTTTATGAATTACAAGCTCAGAAATTGCACCGGAGAGCTCTATCTGCTCATGATAGATGTGGACTGCTTCAAGACCATCAACGACACCTATGGCCATCTGGAGGGGGACAACGCCCTGGTTGTCGTCTCCTCCGGCCTGAAGCGGGCCTGCGGCCCCTACCAGCCCCGGCCCTACATCTCCCGCTACGGCGGCGACGAGTTCATCGTCGTGATGGAGGCCGACCGGGCCGCGGTGGACCGGCTGGTGGACGAGATCCGGGAGAACATCGCCGCGCTGAACCACAGCGCCAGATATGACCTGCAGATCAGCGTCGGCATTGCGCGCTATGAGCGGGGCCAGACCCCGAAGGAGCTGATCGACGCGGCGGACAAGATGCTGTATCAGGTCAAGCATGCCAGAAAGACGGCCCGATGAGACGGGCGCGTCCACCCCAATTGGAAAATCAGACCCTAGATTCGCCGCGGCGAAGGGCCGGGACTGAGGTTTTGTTATGCTGAAAAACCACGCAAAATTCAATTCCATCAACGGAAGGCGCCTGGTGCTGATCGTCGATGACGAGCAGATCAACCGGGAGATGCTGGGCTATATCGTCTCCTCCGACTTTGACGCGCTGTACGCCCGGGACGGGGAGGAGGCCCTGCGCCTGATGCGGGAGAACGTCAATTTCCTCTCCCTGGTGCTGCTGGATCTGCTCATGCCCGGGGTGGACGGCTTTGCCGTGATGCGGGAGATGAAGGCGGACGAGGCCCTGTCCCATCTGCCCATCATTGTGCTGACCTCGGAGCACACCGCCGAGGTGGAGTGCCTGCGCCTGGGGGCCTCCGACTTTATTTTGAAGCCCTTCAGCCAGCCCGAGGTCATCATCGCCCGGATGCAGCGCATCATCGAGCTCCACGAGGACCGCTATATCATCCAGTCCACCGAGCGGGAGGACATGACCGGCCTGTTCAACCGGGAGTTCTTCTTCCGCTATGCCGAGCAGTATGACCGTTTTCACCCCGACCAGGAGATGGACGCGGTGGCGCTGGACGTCAACCGCTTCCACCTGATCAATGAGATGTTTGGCCGTGCGGCGGGGGACAACGTGCTCATCCACCTGGCCACCTACCTCAAGGAGCTGCGGGAGCGCACCGGCTGCATGGTCAGCCGGGTGGAGGGGGACCGGTTTTTCGTCTATGTCCCCCACGGGGGGATGGACTATACGGAGCTGGCCCAGCAGGTCAACCGTCACCTGGGCTCCCTTCGGGACATCAGCGTCCGAGTGCGCTGCGGCGTCTATCGGAACGCGGACAAGGGCGTTGAGATCGAGCGGCGCTTTGACCGGGCCCTCCAGGCGGCCAACACCATCAAGGACAACTATGCCCAGCTGGTGGCCTACTATGACGCCTCCATCCACGAGCGGAAAATCTATGAGGACCGCCTCATCAGCGAGATGTACGAGGCCCTTGCCAACGGGCAGTTCGAGGTGTATTTCCAGCCGAAATACAACGTGGAGGGGGAGCTGCCCGCCCTGTCCAGCGCGGAGGCCCTGGTGCGCTGGCATCATCCCACCCTGGGCATGGTCAGCCCCGGGGTGTTCATCCCGCTGTTTGAGAAAAACGGGATGATCCAGAAGCTGGACTACTACATCTGGGCTAGGGTTGCCGATCAGCTGGGGGACTGGCGACGGCGGTACGGCCGGGAGGTGCGGGTGTCCGTCAACGTCTCCCGGATCGACCTGTACAACCAGAACCTGATCGAATATCTGGACGGCATTCTGACGGAGAACGGCATCGACCCCGGCCAGATCTACCTGGAGATCACCGAATCCGCCTACACCGAGAACCCGGAGCAGATCGGGGAGATGGTGGAGCGGCTGCGGGATCGGGGGTTCAAGATCGAGATGGACGACTTTGGCACCGGCTACTCCTCCCTCAATATGCTGGCCGACGTGCCGGTGGACGTGCTGAAGATGGACATGCGCTTTGTGCGCAACCTCCACTCCAACGAGAAGCAGGAGACGCTGGTCAAGCTGGTCATGGACATCGCCAAATACCTCTCCCTCACCGTGGTGGCCGAGGGCGTGGAGGACAAGGGCCAGGCCGACTTTTTGAAGAGCGTGGGATGCAGCGTCATCCAGGGCTATTATTTCTCCAGACCGCTGCCGGGCACGGATTTCATCCGTCTGGTCACGGGAGCAACACAATAAATCTCCGAACAACCGAAAAATGAGGAAGGTGAATCACAATGTTGACGATTGCTGCACTGAACGAGTTGGGGGCGGACACCCAGAGCGGCCTGTCCCGCTGCCTGAACAACGAGGCGTTTTATCTGCGCATGGTCAATCTGGCCGTGCAGGACGACGGCTTTGAGCGGCTGCGCGCCGCGCTGGAGCGGGGCGACCTGGACGAGGGGTTCGAGCGGGCCTACGCCCTGAAGGGCGTGCTGGGCAACGTCTCGCTGACCAATCTGTTTACCCCCGTCTCCGAGATCACCGAGGCCCTGCGGGCCAGAACGCAGATGGATTACGCCCCGCTGCTGGAGCAGATTTTCTCCGAGCTGGAGAAGCTGCGGGCATTGGTGGACTGAACCCGGTTACGGCGGGCCAGAGATGGCCCGCCGTGATTTTTGTCAAAAAATCTTGCAAATCGAAACAAAATGCGGTATGCTCTTCTGGACGCTCTCGCCGGGAGCGGAACAAGAAACTAAGGAGAATACCGAATGAAAAAATGGATTGCCCTTATGCTGGCGGCGGCGATGCTGGCCGCCCTGACCGCCTGCGGCTCCGCCGCCCAGAGCGCCCCCGCCGCCTCTGATGCCGCCCCATCCTCTGCATCTTCGGATGCCGCCGCCCCCGCCGAGCCCGCTTCGTCGGAAGCGACCGAGCCGGAGGAGGACGTGGACGCCGGCGAGATCATGGGTCAGGTCGATGGCTACACCTATGACAACCATTACTTTGGCGTCAGCGCCACCTTTGCCGAGCCCTGGTATGTCCTCAACGGGGAGGAGGCCGCCGCCCTGAACGACGCCGCCATGGAGCAGCTTTCCGAGGAGGAGGCCTATCAGCAGCTGGTCGAGACCGTTCAGAACGGCGGACAGGCCTTCGATATGTCCGCCCTGCTGCTGAATGACAGCGAATACACCGACAACGTCAACGCCTTGGTGCAGGACATCGGGGTCTCCTTCGAGATTTTGGGCGCCGCCGCGGAGGAGATGATGCTGGAGGAGACCAAGAGCTTCTACAATGACCCGGACTCCGCGATCCAGATGGGCTTTACCAACGCCACGGTGAGTGACAGCGAATGCACGCTCAGCGGCGTGACCCATCCCGCCCTGCTGCTGCGCTATGAGCAGGAGGACGGCAGCGCCGCCTACATCTACCAGACCGTCATCGTGAAGGGGCACTACATCTGGGTGCTCACCGTCACCACCTTTGGGGAGGACCGCAGCCAGGAGGTTCTGGCCCACTTCGAGTGAGGCTATGCCCGACCAATACAGATGCAACACCACCCTGTAAAGCAGGGTGGTGTTGTTATAGGGGAAATTTATAGCGCCTCATAAAATATAAAAATTTGCTTTTTGCCGGATGACGCGCTATAATGCGGAATAGCATAACGGCCGGGGCCACGGGTTCCGGCCGGCTAGAAAGGAAATGAATGATGAAACAGATTACTTTGAACAAGTGGAAGCGGCTGTCCGCCCTGCTTCTGGCCCTGGTGATGGCCTTCGCCCTGGTCAGCTGCGGCAGCACTTCCGACGGCTCTGCCGCGCCGAGCGCCTCCGCTCCGGCCTCCGACGCCGAGCCCGCCGCCCCCACGGATTCCGCCGCCCCCGCCCAGGAGGGGGATGCCGCCCCGGCCCAGGAGAGCGCCTCCTCTGACCTGGCGGCCGATCAGACCCTGAATCTGCTGCTCTCCACCTCCACCGTCAACGTGCTGGAGCCCAACGGGGCCAGCTGGGTGGGTGAGGCTCAGATCTACGCCGAGACCCAGGCCGGTCTGCTGCGCATCGTCACCGACGAGGACGGCAACGACTCCTATGTCGCCGACGGCGCCGAGGACTATGTGATCTCCGACGACGGCCTGACCTACACCTTCTACCTGCGGGACAACACCTGGAGCGACGGCGTGCCCGTCACCGCCCAGGACTATGTCTACTCCTTCTTCCGCAACCTGGATCCGGAGAACGGCTTCTCCACCACCCAGTATGTGGACGTGAAGAACGCCCAGGCCTACTATGACGGCGAGATCACCGACCCCGCCGAGGTGGGCATCTCCGCCCCCGACGACCACACCGTGGTCTACACCCTGGAGCATCCCAACTCTGAGTTTATCTACTACCTGGCCTATCGCTCCGGCTTCCCCGCCCGTCAGGACGTGATCGAGGCCGCCACCTCCCAGTATGGCACCGACTACACCGAGATGGTGTTCTCCGGCCCCTTCAAGATCACCTCCTGGGTCAAGGACAACAGCGTGACCCTGGAGAAGAACGAGACCTACTGGGATGCGGACAATGTCTATCTGAACACCGTCAAGTTCCAGCTGGTGCCCGAGATCTCCACCCAGGCCACCCTGTTCGACGCCCAGCAGCTGGACGTCGTGGAGTATAACGACGACTACGGCGAGGACTGGCTGGCCCAGGCCGATGCCGGTCAGATCCGCTACATCAGCAAGCCCGGCGCCTATTCCAACTTCCTGATGTTTGCCTGCGAGAACGGCGGCAACTCCGGCCTGATGGGCAGCGCCAAGATCCGTCTGGCCCTGTCCCTGGCCATCGACCGCCAGGAGCTGGTGGACGTGATCTGGGGCCGCAACGAGGCCGCCTACACCTATGTGCCCCCCGCCTGCCTGGTGGGCACCACCGAGTTTAACGTCACCGGCGAGGGCCTGGTGAAGGAGCTGCAGGCCCAGTATGCCACCGACGAGCAGCTCCAGGCCCTGTTCCAGGAGGGCCTGACCGAGCTGAACTCCAGCCTGGCCCTGAGCGACGTCTACCTGGATTTTGTCCGCCAGTCCAACACCCTGGCCGAGCAGAACGAGGTGGAGTACCTGGCCCAGACCTGGGAACGCCGCCTCGGCATCCACATCAACGTGGTCAACACCCCCGACGACGAGGAGCGTCAGCAGCAGATGGACTATGACATCGGCCTGAACAGCTGGGAGGGCGGCGCCAGCCCCTATGACTACCTGTTCGTGGTCAACGTCCCCTTCGGCCTGAAGTATCTGACCGGCGTCTACACCAATGAGGAGGTCAACGGCCTCCTGGCCAACGTCACCGCCATTCCCGACGAGACGGAGCAGGCCAATGTCTACCACCAGATCGAGAATATCATCCTGGAGGAGGGTGGTGTCGGCCCGCTGTACTTCACCGACATCCGCTATTTCGTCCAGACCGATGTCCAGGGCCTCCACTTCACCAACTTTGGCGCTGCGGCCATCGAGTTCTCCCACGCTTATATTGCAGCGGAGTAAAAAACCAGTTATAATATCATATAACCGACAAGCACAATGGCATAGGGCGCAGCTGCGCCCTATGCCATCGTGGGTATCTCAGGAAAGAAAAAGCTCGCTTTTTCGAGAACTTTTCAAAAAGAAGGTAGCTGCTACTATGATCAAATTTGTTTTGCGACGCTTTCTCGAACTGCTGCTGGCGCTGTTTCTCATCGCGACGGCTACGTTCTTTTTGACCGCCGCCGCTCCGGGCGATCCGCTGCTCTCCCGCACCCTGGCCCTGCCCGAGGCGTCCCGGGACGCCATGTACGCCAAGTACGGCCTGGACAAGCCGGTGCTGGAGCGCTATGTCATCACCATGAAGGGGATGCTCCACGGCGACTTCGGCGAGTCGGTGGTCTACCAGGGCCAGACCCTGCAGACCATCCTGCGGGACAAGCTGCCCGTCTCCGCCCGGCTGGGACTGCAGCAGCTGATCTTCGGCGTGCTGGTGGGACTGCTGCTGGGGGTGATCGCCGCGGTGAAGCGGGAGACCTGGATCGACCGATGTATTGTGGTGTTCGCGGTACTGATGATGTCGGTGCCGGAGCTGGTGCTGGGCCTGATCTTCCAGAAGTACTTTGCCGGCACGCTGAAGCTCCTCCCGGTCATCGGCTGGCCCACGGGGAAGGATCTGTGGTTCGGGGGATGGAAATACACCATTCTGCCCACCCTCTCCGGCGGCCTGCTCTACATCGCCACCTACTCCCGGCTGCTCAAGACCTCCATTCTGGACGTGCTGGATCAGGACTATATCCTGACCGCCCGCTCCAAGGGCCTCTCGGAGCCGAGGATCGTCTGGAGCCACATCATGCGCAACTCCATGATCCCCATCGTCACCCGGCTGCCGGTCACCCTGGCCATGTGCCTCACCGGCTCCTTCATGATCGAAAAGATCTTTGCCATCCCCGGCATCGCCGCCTATTTTGTGGAGGCGGTGTCCGCCAATGACCTGTCCATCGTGCTGGGGGAGACGGTGTTCCTGGCGGCGCTGTTTATCACCGTCATCTTCCTGACCGACATTCTCTACACTATCGTGGATCCCCGGATCCGCATCCAAGGAGGGAAGCGATAATGGCACAGGCAAAGAATACCGCCGAAGCGCTGCGCCCCGAGGACTTTGTCATCCTCCGGGAACGGAGCGCCCCCTCCGACCTGTTGGTACGGGAGCCGGTGGGCTACTGGAAGGACGCCTGGCGGCGGCTGCGCCGCAATAAGGTGGCCATGACCTCCCTGGTGGTGCTGGGGCTCTTTCTCATTATGATTATCATCGGCCCCTACCTCCGGGGCTACGACTACATCACCGCCGCCCCGCAGTATAAAAACGCGGATATGTCCGCCCAGTTCTGGCTCGGCGCCGACGCCCTGGGGCGGGATCTGTTCTCCCGGCTCTGGGTGGGCACCCGGGTCTCCTTTGTCATCGCCATTGTCTGCACGGCGGTGCAGGTGGTGGTGGGCTGTCTCTACGGCAGCGTGATGGCCTATTTCGGCGGCATTGTGGACGAGATCATGATGCGTATTCTGGAGGTCATCACCGCCATCCCCAGCCTGCTGATCACCATTCTCATCATGATCGCCCTGGGCAACAGCGCCTTCTCCCTGCTGGTCGCCCTGTGCATCGCCTCCTGGTGCCCCACCGCCCGGGTGGTGCGGGGGCAGATCATGCAGCTGCGGGAGTCGGAGTATGTCATGGCGGCGGAGGCCATGGGGGAGCGGCCCATGCGGATCATCCTGCGCCATCTGCTGCCCAACATCATGGGCATTCTGATTCTCGATGTGGCCACCAGCATTCCCGGCTACATCTTCCAGGAGGCCGGCCTGAGCTTCATCGGCCTGGGCCTCCAGACCCCCGCCATCAGCCTGGGTCTGCTGATTTCCAACGGGCAGGCCGTGATGAACTCCCACGTCAACCAACTGATCTTCCCGGCGGCGGTGCTGTGCATCATGGTTCTGGCCTTCAACCTGCTGGGAGACGGCCTGCGCAACGCGCTGGACCCGAAATTCCGCAAGTAAAGGGGTGGCGGCATGGACAATCTGTTAGAGATCAAGGGCCTGCGGGTCAGCTACCACACCTATCAGGGCGAGGTGCAGTCGGTCCGGGGCGTCGATCTGGAGATCGGACAGGAGGAGTCCGTGGCCCTGGTGGGGGAGTCGGGCTGCGGCAAATCCGTCACCGGCAAGAGCATTCTGCGGCTGATCCAGGCCCCGGGCGAGATTCTGCCCGGAAGCCAGATCACCTTCGACGGCCGGGATGTGCTCTCCCTGAGCAAAAAGGAGCTGCGCGCCTACCGGGGCGGCCAGGCCTCCATCATCTTTCAGGACGCCCTGGCGGCGCTGAATCCCACCATGACGGTGGGCAGACAGATCATGGAGAACCTGCTCTACCATCGCAAGATCGGCAAGCGGGAGGCCCGCGCCGAGGCCATCCGCCTGCTGGGCGAGGTGGGCATTCCCAACCCGGAGAAGCGGGTGGATCAGTACCCCCACGAGTTCTCCGGCGGCATGCGCCAGCGGGTGATGATCGCCATCGCCTTCGCCTGTCAGCCCCAGCTGCTCATCGCTGACGAGCCCACCACCGCCCTGGATGTGACCATCCAGGCCCAGATCATCAAGCTGCTCAAGCAGCTCCAGCGGGAGAACCACACCTCCATCCTGATGATCACCCACGACCTGGGCGTGGTGGCCAGCATCGCCCAGCGCATCTTCGTCATGTACAGCGGCGTCATCGTGGAGCGGGGCTCCAGCGACGATATTTTCTACCGTCCCCGGCACCCCTACACCCGGGCGCTGCTCCAGGCGGTGCCCCGGATGGATCAGGAGGGCAAGCAGGAGCTGAACTCCATCGAGGGCACGCCCCCCGATCTGATCGCCCCGCCGGAGGGCTGTCCCTTTGCCTCCCGGTGCAAATACGCCATGCCCGTCTGCGCCCGGCTTGCCCCGGAGGTCACCGACTTCGGCGGCGGCCACCGGTGCGCCTGCTGGCTCTACCACGAGATGGCCCCCCGGGTGGCGGAGCTCAACGACCCGGACGCCGCCCCCGCCGGAGAGGAGGTTGGGCAATGAGCGAACACAATACGCCTCTGATCCAGGTGAAGCACCTGAAGAAGTATTTCCCCGCCGGGCGTAAAGAGGTGGTCAAGGCCATCGACGACATCTCCTTCGACATCTACGAGCGGGAGACGGTGGGCCTGGTGGGGGAGTCGGGCTGTGGCAAGACCACCACAGGGCGGATCAACCTGGTGCTCTATGACAAGACCGACGGCCAGGTGCTCTACCGGGGCCAGGACGTCCACCAGATGAGCCGCGCGGAGCGCTACCGCTTCAAAAAGAATGCCCAGATCGTCTTTCAGGATCCCTATTCCTCCCTGGATCCCCGCATGACGGTGGCGGATATCATCGGAGAGGGGATCGACGTCCACCATCTGGCCGCCAATAAGCGGGAGCGGCTGGAGAAGATCTACTCCTATCTCCGGGCGGTGGGCCTCAACGAGTCCCACGCCAGCCGCTTTGTCCACGAGTTTTCCGGCGGACAGCGGCAGCGCATCGGCATCGCCCGGGCGCTGGCCGTGGAGCCGGAGTTCATCATGCTGGATGAGCCCATCTCCGCCCTGGACGTCTCCATCCAGGCCCAGGTGGTCAACCTGTTGATCCGGCTGCAGCGGGAGAAGGGCTTGACCTACCTCTTTGTGGCCCACGATCTGGCCATGGTCAAGCATATCTCCGACCGCATCGTGGTCATGTACCTGGGCACCGTGGTGGAGACCGCCGCGTCGGATGCCCTGTACGGCAAGCCGATGCACCCCTACACCCAGTCGCTGATTGCCGCCGTGCCCATCCCCGACCCGGAGAAGGAGCGCCGCCGCTCCGAGGAGACCATCCAGGGGGAGGCCACCATCGCCGGGGCCACCCAGGGCTGCCGGTTCCGCACCCGCTGCAAGTACGCCACCGAGGCCTGCGCCCGGGAGATGCCCTCGCTCCGGGAGGTGGAGCCGGGCCACTTCGTCGCCTGCCACAACCTGGATCAGGTCGGGCGATGACGGGCGTTTTCAAAAGTGCAGCCAAGGTGACCCTGTTCGCCCTGGCCCTGTTTGCCCTGTTGGCCCTGATCGCTCTGATCGTCGCCCTGACGGGGGCCGGCGGCTTCGGCGA
>JAFVAS010000136.1 GCA_017480395.1 Oscillospiraceae bacterium
AGCAGGGAAACGGCGCGCTGCACTCCCTGGCCGGGTGCAACGCCATGGCGGAAATCAAGCCCGGTGCAGGCCCGCTGTCGGCGGGAGCGCCGGTGGACGTATTCTATTTTGGTAATTGAGGGTTGAGACATGAAAAAGGTTTTGACCACCGAGGCCGTGGGGCTGACCCTGTGTCACGACGTGACCGGCATCGGCGAACACTTTAAGGGCCCGGTGTTCCGCCGGGGACATGTGATCGCGCCAGAGGACGTGGAGCGGCTGCTGGATCTGGGCAAGCGCCATGTCTTCATCTGGGAGGAAAACGCCGGGGAAATCCACGAGGAGGACGCCGCCCTCCGCCTGGCCGCCCTGACGGCGGTGGAGCACGGCACCTTCTCCGGCCCGTCGGAGGGCAAGATGGTGCTCACCGCCGACTGTCCCGGCCAGCTGCGGGTGAATCTGCCCCTGCTGGAGGCGGTCAACGCCATCGGAGATATCACCATCTCCACGCTGCCCGACCACTACCCCTGTCAGAAGGGGAGCAAGCTGGCCGCCATGCGGATCGTCCCGCTGGTGACCCAGGAGAGCCAGATTGTGGAGGCGGAGCGGCTGTGCGCCGAGAGCGAGACGCCGCTGCTGCGTTTTCTGCCCTATCACATTTTAAAGGTTGGCATCATCATCACCGGCAGCGAGGTCTATTCCGGGCGGATTCCCGACCTCTTTGAGCCCATCATCCGCCGCAAGCTGGAGCCCTATGGGGCGCAGGTACTGGGCTGCACCTTCTGTGACGACGACCTCCCCATGCTGGAGGGGGCGATCCAGCGCGATCTGGCGCTGGGGGCCGACCTGATTGTCATGACCGGCGGCATGTCGGTGGATCCCGACGACCTGACCCCCACTGCGGTGCGGGCGTGCGGGGCGGAGGTGGTCACCCACGGCGTGCCCTCTCAGCCCGGCAATATGCTGATGCTGGCCTATCTGGGAGACACCGCCATCGTGGGCGTCCCCGGTGCGGCGGTGAAGCAGCCCACAACCACCTTTGACGTGATTCTGCCCCAGATCATGACGGGGGAGCGCATCACCAAGCGGGATTTGATCCGCCTGGCCGACGGCGGCTTCTGCCAGGGCTGCGGCGCGGGCTGCCATTGGCCCAACTGTACCTTTGGACGCTATTGAATGAGTGCGATGATGCAGGACGGATTTCAGCGAAAAATCACATATCTGCGGGTTTCTCTGACCGACCTGTGCAATCTGCGGTGCCGCTACTGCATGCCGGAGTGCGGCGTGGAGAAATTCGACCACGACCGGGTGCTCCGCTTTGAGGAGGTCGAGGAGATCGTCCGTATGGCGGTGGAGCTGGGGGTCAGGAAGGTGCGCCTCACCGGGGGAGAGCCGCTGGTGCGCCGGGGTCTTCCGGCGCTGTGCGCCGCTCTGAATGCCATCCCCGGTCTGGAGGAGCTGACCCTGACCACCAACGCGGTGCTGCTGGAGGAGCAGGCCCAGGCGCTGAAGGATGCGGGGGTGCGCCGGGTCAATATCAGCCTGGACACCCTGAACCCCGACAAATTCCGGGATATGACCCGGGGGGGCGACCTGGATCGGGTGCTGCGGGGCATCGCCGCCGCCCGGGCGGTGGGCATGACCCCGATCAAGCTCAACACGGTGCTCATCGGCGGCTTCAACGACGACGAGATCCCCGCACTGGTGGAGCTGACCCGTGACAGGGACCTTGAGGTGCGTTTTATCGAGCTGATGCCTCTGGGCCCGGGTGCGGCCTTTCCGCCGTCGGCCTTTCTGCCCTGCACCACGGTGCTGGAGCGGGTGCCGGAGCTGCGGGAGATCGGCTCCAGCGGCGTGGCCCGGCTCTACCGCCTGCCGGACGGACGGGGGAAGGTGGGCCTCATCACCCCGGTGAGCCACGATTTCTGCGCCGAGTGCGACCGCCTGCGGCTGACCAGCGACGGTAAGCTCAAGCCCTGTCTCCACTCCGACCGGGAGATCCCCCTGCGGGGGCTGCACGGAGAGGCGCTGCGGCAGACATTTTTGCAGGCAGTCGCCCTCAAGCCGGAGCGCCACGAGGAGCTGGAGCCCGGCCGGGTGTCCGCCGGGGGCCGCCCGATGAATCGGATCGGAGGATGAAACGCCATGGCAATTGCAACGGATTTTACCCACTTTGACCCGGAGGGCAACGCCTGGATGGTCAACGTGGGGGAGAAGGCGGAGACCCAGCGTCTCGCCGTCGCGGCGGGTCGGGTGCTGGTCAATGAGAATACCTGGAACCTGATCCGCTCCGTCGGGGTGAAGAAGGGGGACGTGCTCACCGTGGCCCAGCTTGCGGGCATCATGGGGGCCAAACGCACCCCGGATCTGATCCCCCTGTGCCACCCCATTCTGCTCACCGGCGTAGAGGTCAAGCTGCACCTGAGCGAAAACCCCTACGCCGTGGAGATTGCCTCCACCGTCACCTGCTCCGGCCAGACCGGGGTGGAGATGGAGGCGCTGACCGCCGTCAGCGCGGCGGCCCTGACCGTCTACGATATGTGCAAGGCGGTGCAGCGGGATATGGTCATCGACAAGATCCGGCTGCTGAAAAAGACCGGGGGCCGCTCCGGCGTATTTGAAAGAGAGGA
>JAFVAS010000137.1 GCA_017480395.1 Oscillospiraceae bacterium
GCACCATGACCGGAACCCTCACGCGCCTGACCGCTCTGGGGCTGGCCCTGGGCCTGGCTGTCGCTCTGGTGTCCTGCGGCACCAGCAGGGCCGCGGCCGCCTCCGCCGGTGACGCCGCCCCTGCTGCCAGCGCCCCTGCCGGTGATGCCGCCCCCGCTGGCGACGCCGCCCCCGCCGAGAATCCCGTCCCCGTGGAGGAGGGCGCTCCCGTCTATGGCGGCACCTTCACCACCTATTGGTCCGAGTACTACAATGAGTACGACGCCTCCGCCAACGACAACCGGAACTTCGTTGACCTGTACTGCAACTCCCTGTGGGCGCTGGACGCCGTCAACGCCGACAGCACCCTGTGCGAGACCCTGACCGTGGACGATCTGAAGGGCTCCCTGGCCGAGTCCTGGAACATCTCCGATGACTTCTCCACCATCACCGTCACCCTGCGCAGCGGCGTCAACTTCGCCGACAAGACCGCCGTGGGCATCGACGCCCAGTACGATGTCTATGGTGGCCGCGCTCTGGTCGCCTCCGACGTCAAGTACTCCTATGACCGCGTCCTCGGCCTGGATGGCGTGGCCAAGGTCACCATGGACCAGACCGACTGGCCCGGCTCCCTGTACATGCTCGACTCCGTCGAGGCCCCCGATGACAGCACCGTCGTCTTCCACCTGAACACCGACAATGAGGTGCAGGCCAACAACTTCATGTGCGTCATGCTGAACATCTGCGGCCCCGAGTGGGACACCCTCTCTGATGAGCAGAAGTCCGACTATCACTATGCGGGCGGCACCGGCGCCTTCATCCTGACCGACTACGTCAACGACAACACCATGACCTTCGTCGCCAACCCCAACTACTGGGAGAAGGACGCCGATGGCAACCAGCTGCCCTATCTCGGCACCGTGAAGCTGGTCCACGTCGCTGACACCTCCACCATGCTGTCCCAGTTCATCAGCGGTCAGCTGGACGCCCTGCTGGCCAACAACGTCCTGATCGACGCTGACCAGGCCTCCACCCTGCCTGCCGGCACCTACACCGCCTACACCTACTCCAACGACTGCCCCGCCGTGTGCATCAAGCTGGGCGACAACCCCGTGCCCGCGCTGACCGACGTCAACGTCCGCGCTGCCATGCAGCTGGCCATCGACTCCGACGCCATCTCCGCCTTCCAGGGCTACACCTATCCCACCGAAGAGGACAAGAACGTCTCCCTGTTCTACAAGGGCCTGTCCTTCTCCGATCCCAGCGCTCTGAGCGACGAGCTGGTCGCCTCCTACACCACCTATGATCCCGATCTGGCCAAGCAGATGCTGAAGGACGCCGGCTATGAGAATGGCTTCGAGTTCGACGTCTATCTGTTCCAGGCTCAGCCCATCCAGTCCTTCCAGCTGGCCGCCGAGTATCTGGCCGCGGTGGGCATCACCATGAACATCCACGTCTGCAACACGCCCCCCGAGATGACCGCCCACGGCGCTGACCGTACCGACCCCGCCTCCATGTTCGGCTCCGTCGGCACCTCCCGCGTCTCCTCCATCTCCGCCGTCATCCGTTCCGACGGCCCCATGAACAACGTCTTCCAGGACAACCCTGAGATCGACGAGCTGTGCGACGCCTTCGCCAACGCCACCACCGTGGATGAGCAGCAGGCCGCCGCCAACGCCCTGAACGCCGCCTATCTGGCTCAGCACTACTACCTGATCACCAGCTATGCGCAGGAGTGGAACAGCTACATCTCCAACCGCGTGCACGGCTTCACCGGCGCCCGCTGGACCCTGTGCTACAACTGCGGCGAGATCATCGCCAACATGTGGGTTGACGCTGACGCGTGATCGCACAACGGAATGATTGATCTGTTCTAGTTGAAACTCCGGGCAGGGGTGGAACCCCCGGTTCCATCCCTGCCCTTCCCCTTTTTGGACTGAGCTTTGTCCGCCGTGGGAGACGGCGGGTGAAGTTCAATGCAAAAACCCAATTTGGATTGATCAAAAAGGAAAGAAGGGAGCGAAGAATATGGTGCAGAGTGAAGTCATCCTGGATGTACAGCATTTGCAGACCTATTTTCTGAGCGGCGACAAGAAGAACCCGACGGAAATGCGGGCCTCCGACGACTTCTCCTACCAGGTGCACAAGGGGGAATTTGTGGCCATCGTGGGCGAGTCCGGCTCCGGCAAGAGCGTCAGCGCCCTCTCCGTCATGGGCCTGATCCCCTATCCCCCCGGACTGGTTGTCGGCGGCAAGATCCTGTTCCACGGCAAGGATCTGGTGCAGTGCAGCGACGCCGAGATCGAGTCCATCCGCGGCTCCAAGATCAGCATGATCTTCCAGGAGCCCAGCACCGCCCTCAACCCGGTGCTCACCATCGGCAAGCAGATTGCCGAGACCATCCGCATCCACGACAAGAAGATCGGCAAGAAGGAGGCCATGGCCAAGGCGGTGGAGCTGCTGGCCAAGGTCAACATCCCCAACCCGGAGGTGCGGGCCAAGCAGTACCCCTTCGAGCTCTCCGGCGGCATGCAGCAGCGGGCCATGATCGCCATGGCGATGAGCTGCAACCCGGAGATCCTCATCTGCGACGAGCCCACCACCGCCCTGGACGTCACGGTTCAGGCCCAGGTGCTGGAGCAGCTGAACTCCCTGCGGGAGGAATTCGGCACCGCCCTGGTGCTCATCACCCACAACCTGGGTGTCGTGGCCCGCTACGCCGACTCGGTGAAGGTGGTCTACGGCGGCAAGATCGTGGAGGAGGGCACCCCGGAGCACATCTTCGAGAACCCCCATCACCCCTACACCCTCGGCCTGATCCGGGCCGTGCCCCGGCTTGACCTGCCCCGCAGCTACGGCCTGCACACCATCCCCGGCGAGCAGCCCGACATGTCCAAGATCATCCCCAACTCCTGCGCCTTCGCGGTGCGCTGTCCCTATGCCACCGACGAGTGCCGCTGTCAGCGTCCCCCGCTGGAGGAGATCGAGCCCGGACATTTCTGCGCCTGCTTCCACAAGGATGAGACCGACGAAGAAAGGAGTGCGCTGGTATGAGCGACGATAAGCTGAAAAGCAAATTCCGCCCGGATGTCATCGACCCCGTTGAGAAAAAGCTGATGACCCAGGAGGGCGTCGAGATGCCGGTGGACCCCGAGGTACAGGAGTTCCTGGGCGAGGACATCCGCGTCCGGGAGCCCGTTCCCCCCACCCAGTCGCCGGAGATCCTGGTGGTCAAGGATCTGAAGATGCACTTCCCCGTGACCAAGGGCCTGCTCAAGCGGCAGGTCGGCTCCGTCAAGGCGGTGGACGGCGTCTCCTTCACCCTGCGCCAGGGCGAGACTCTGGGCATCGTGGGCGAGTCCGGCTCCGGCAAGTCCACCGTGGGTAACTGCGTCATGCGTAACCTCACCCCCACCTCCGGCCAGATCCTCTTTGACGGCCAGGACGTCACCCACATCAAGGGCAAGGAGCTGGGCGAGTTCCACAAGCGCCTCACCATGGTGACCCAGGACCCCTTTGCCTCCCTCGACCCCCGCATGAAGGTGCGGGACTCCATCCTGGAGGGCGTGCGCATCAACAAGCTGGTCACCGACAAGCAGGAGCAGTATGATCTGGTGGCCCGGATGCTCACCCTGGTGGGCCTGAACCCCAAGTTCTCCGACCGCTATCCCCACGAGTTCTCCGGCGGCCAGCGCCAGCGCATCTCCATCGCCCGGGCCCTGGCCATCAACCCCGCCTTCATCGTCTGCGACGAGATCGTCTCCGCCCTGGACGTCTCCATTCAGGCCCAGATCGTCGGCCTGATGATGAAGATCCAGGAGGAGCTGGGCCTGACCTACATCTTCATCGGACACGACCTGTCCGTGGTGCGGCACCTGTCCAACCAGGTGGCGGTCATGTATCTGGGCAAGTTTATGGAGCTGACCTCCAGCGACGAGCTCTATGAGAAGCCGCTGCACCCCTACACCCAGGCGCTGATCTCCGCCGCCCCCATCCCCAAGCCCAAGGTGGATCGCCAGCGGGAGCGCATCCTGCTCACCGGCGAGGTGCCCAGTCCCATCAATCCCCCCAAGGGCTGCAACTTCTGCACCCGGTGCAAATACGCCACCGAGCGCTGCAAAACCGAGGACCCGGCCCTGGTGGACGTGGGCGGCGGCCACATGGTCGCCTGCCACATGGTCACGGGCAAGTAAGGAGGCGAAAGCATGGGAAAATACGTTATTAAGCGCGTGCTGCTGCTGATCCCCACCATGCTTCTGGTGTGTGTCATCGTCTTTGCCCTGATGCGCATGATCCCCGGCAGCGCCGTGGAGCAGGTGGTATACAACTACAAGCAGAACGGCATGGTCATCACCTATGAGGAGGCGGAGGCCAAGCTGGGCCTGGACAAACCCGCCGTGGTTCAGTTCTTCATCTGGATCGGCGGCCTGCTTCGGGGCGACATGGGCAAGTGTCTCTTCCGGGGCGACACCGTCTGGTCCGTCATCAGCGCCCAGATGCCCATCACCCTGGAGCTGGGCGTCATGACCTTGCTCCTCACCATTATCATCTCCATCCCCCTGGGCCTGATCTGCGCGGCCCATCCCGACTCGCCGGCGGACATCATCATCCGGACCCTCGCCATCGTGCTGGCCAGCGTCCCGGTCTTCTGGATCGGCACCATGGTGCTGGTCTATCCCGCGGTCTGGTGGGGCTTCTCGATCCCGCTGACCTATGTCAGCATCTTTGACAACTTCTTCGCCAATATGCGCATGTTCCTGGTGCCCGCCATCGTGGGTGCCATCACCGGTGCCGGCAACAACATCCGCGCCGTGCGCACCATGACCCTGGAGGTCATGCGGCAGGACTATGTCCGCACCGCCTGGGCCAAGGGCGCAAAGGAGAGCCGCGTCATGTATCAGCACGCCTTCCGCAACGCGCTGATCCCCGTCATCACCCTCTTCGGCGGCGCCGCCGCCGGTATCCTGGGCGGCAACGTGGTCATCGAGAACATGTTCAACATCCCCGGCATCGGCCAGCAGCTGGTCACCGCGCTGTCCAACCGCGACTATCCCCTGGCCCAGGGCTGCACCGTCATCATGGCCATCTTCGTCATGATCGTCAACTTGGTGGTCGATCTGGCCTACAAGTGGTGCGACCCCCGCGTGAATCTGGAATAAGGAGGCGGCAGAAATGAGCAAAGAGAAGAAATCCAGCGGAAAGCCCCGCAATGGCTTTGTCGAGTTCATGACCCTGCTGTGGCGCACCAAAAAGGTCGCCTTCTTCGGCATGGTCGTGCTGATCCTCTTCATCCTGGTGGCCATCTTCGCCGACTTCATCGCCCCCCAGAAGATGGAGAACGGCCTGCTGAGCTCCCACCTGATGGAGGCGGCCCAGGCCCCCTCCCTCAAGCACCCCCTGGGCACCGACGCCATGGGCGTTGACCTGCTCAGCTACATGATCTACGGCGCCCGCACCTCGGTCATCCTGGGCGTCTCCTGCACCATCCTGTCCACCCTGATCTCCGTGATCATCGGCGTGGCCAGCGCCGTCATCGGCGGCAAGTTCGACCTCTTCCTGCAGCGCTTCATCGACGCCTGGCAGTGCATCCCCGGCATGCTGATCATGCTGATCCTGATGACCATGCTGGGCGCGGGCATGGGCTCCATGATCGTCGTGCTGTCCGTTCCCGGCGGCATCGGCGGCTCGCGTATGATCCGCTCCGCCGCTATCTCGGTGAAGGACAGCGGATACTGCAACATGTCCAAGATGCTGGGCGGCAAGAATCTGTGGCGCATGATCCACCACGTCCTGCCCAACATCCTGCCCCTGGTGCTGATGAACCTGGCCAACAGCCTGGGCGGCACCATCATGATGGAGGCCACCCTGAACTTCCTGGGCTTCGGCGTCAACGTCGGCACCCCCTCCTGGGGCTATATCCTGACCTCCCAGGGCCGCAGCAAGATGTACACCGCCCCATGGATCGGCCTGGCCCCCGGCCTCGCCATCACCATCATGGTGTTCGCCGCCGCGATGTTCGGCGACGGCGTGCGGGACATCCTCGACCCCAGACTGAAGGGCGGCATGGGCTCCTTCAGCAAGGAGAAGATCGGCAAGATCGCCAAAAAGTACATGGCCTCCAAGAAGGCACAGGAGACCGCGTAAGTCAAACCGCAGACGGCCCCGGCGGTCAGAAAACCGCCGGGACTGTTTTTAAAACGCAAAGGAGTGAGAACCATGGATCGCACCGAACTGCTGGTGCATCGCTGGGAGGACCAGCGCACCATCAAGAACCTGATGGGCAAGCTGGCCAACCTGACCCTGCTCAACCGGGAGGGAGAGATCTTCGACCGGTTCTGGAGCCGCGCCGAGGACGTCTGCCTCGGCTTCAACGACGGCTACTACGTCGGCGCCCAGGCCGTCGCCGGCTATTACCGGGCCGCGGCGGAGCGCAACCTGCTGGTGGCAAAGCTCTTGCAGGCCAAATTCCCCGAGCAGCTGGGGGGCAAGTCCGACGCCGAGATCGACGGCGTCGGCCCCTTCAAGGTGGAGCCCCTCTACAACCCCCTGATCGAGGTCGCCGGAGACGGCAAGACCGCCAAGGGCCTCTGGTCCTGCCAGGGGGCCCACAACGAGGTGGGCACCGCCGGGCCGGTGGCCAACTGGACGTGGGGCTATTTCGCCGCCGACTTCATCCGGGAGGATGACGGCTGGAGGATTTGGCACCTGCTGCGGGTCAACGACGTGGACTGC